>JAQTRE010000080.1 GCA_028711995.1 Dehalococcoidia bacterium
TGCACGTGACCCCAGTGGCTCCGACAAAGACAGACCATGAGAAAGCCTGTGATGGAAAGCCACGGGCCTACATCATCCGGGCGAGATAAAGACAGCCAGCTCAGTATACCAGCCACTTGGGGACATATCACAACCTCCCAGCAAGCCTGGAAAGGGGCTTATATGATGTCTCTTTTTTGCGACTTTCCTGTGATATAAGTGCATATGTTTGTGATTTGTTTGTGACATCTTCTCGTTAATCTTAAGGAGTACCGTTGAAATCGGCCAAATTGCGGAAAGACGAACAGCTTGAGAGGAAACAGTCAAAGAGGCGAATGCCTGATGACTTATAGAAATCAACAATGCAAGACAGAGAATCTAAACGAACCAATGTGCGCATTACACCTGCGCTGGCCGCAGATTATTGCCAAGTGAGCAAAGGTACGGCGCTGCAATGGATCAAGAATGGGAAACTGAAGGCGTTCTGTATTCCTAGCGGGCAGTACCGCATTAGACAAGAGGATTTCAGGGACTTCCTTGAACGGTATGATATGCCGATCGAGGATTGGCTCTTTGAGTCCGAATCTGAAAAAAAAGGAGGTGAATAGCATGGCAGTAGAAAAGACAATGGCATCGTCCAGCCTGGTGGAAGTTGTTGACCGGATCCTGGACAAGGGCATCGTCGTCGACGCATGGGCCAGGGTATCGCTCGTCGGCATTGAATTGCTCACAATCGAAGCCAGGGTAGTGGTCGCTTCAGTCGAGACCTTCCTGAAATACGCTGAAGCAGTTGGACTGACCGCGACGGCAACCGCTTAGTTTATTGACTAAGCAGCACCCTGAAAATAAAGAAGGAGAATAATTCAAATGGCTGTAGAAAAAACCATGGCATCATCGAGTCTGGTGGAAGTCGTTGACCGGATTCTGGACAAGGGCATCGTCGTCGACGCATGGGCCAGGGTATCGCTCGTCGGCATCGAATTGCTCACCATAGAAGCCCGGGTAGTAGTCGCTTCAGTTGAGACCTTCCTGAAATACGCCGAGGCAGTTGGACTGACCGCTACGGCAACCGCCTAGTCTGGTTTCAGGTGTGGGCTTTGCTATGGTGTCCTGTGAAGCATACCATACCAAACCCCTCCCCTGTGACACAATAAAAAAACCGGAGGCGTGATTTTATGTTGGCTCTGGATAACAAGCTGGTGGAACTGGTAGAAGACATCGTTGTTTCTTACGAAAACCAAATCTCTGCAGTGGGTGCGGTGATAGATAGCACATACCATATGCTGAGAGAATCCGAGGCGATCCTGGATGATGCCAATAGTCAACTCCGGCAAGCTCTGGCCAGCCGGTCATCCCTGAGAAGGAAGGACTTCGATAGCATGATGGCTGATCTGCAATCACAACAGGCGGAGAAACACCAGGTAATCAGGGAAACACTGAACCGGTTTGTGCAGGAGCATAAGGAATCCGCAGCTCACTTGAGGGAGATGGTTGCTGCAGCTCGATCAGGGGAAATGGGAGATTTCAGGAAAGTGCTGGGCGAAATCCAGACACGGCAAGGCGAGGCGGAAGGGAAGGTCATCACATTGCTGAAGGTTTCCCAGGAAGAGCACGAGGAAATTGTGAGTGAGGTAAATCGGCTGCTGGGCAGCGCCTCCATTACAGCACAAGAATTCAAGGCTACGCTAAACAAGCTAAAGTGCAGACAAAGTCAATTCAATTAGTAACCCGGTATAGAAGATGGCTGATATGCAAGCAAACTGCCAATCTATCTAGAAAGAGAGGAAGAAATGGTATGGTCCGTTGAGACAAAAAACCTGACCGGCGCTATGGATGTCGGTTGCAAGACCCGGAAGGAAGAGCTGGTACAGAGGCGCAATGATACCCTTGAGAATCTGGCGGAAGTAAAGCCCCACCTGGCTCAGTCGGAGAGGGAAAGGGTTATCGAGGCTGAGGCCAGCCTCAGGCAGATGCAAACTGAACTGGGGAAACTCAGGGATGAGGTGAAAACGGCTCTGGCCAAAGCCGCCATTTATCGGATCCAAGGGGAATGGGACCGAATAAACCAGACCAAAGCCGAGTTGAAGCACTTGCATGATGAGATCAAGGTTACTCTGGCAAAGGCTATGGCTGATGTGGCTCAGGCAGAGAGAGAAAGAATTCAGCAAGCCAGAGAGCGTCTGGCTCGGGTACAAGCCGAACTCTATCAGATGCAGGAGCAGGTTAGAATTGCTCTGGCCAAAGCAAGAACTAATCTCGCTGAAATCGAAGGGCGGCGAATTGCCGGGAACAAGGTAGATCTGGAGAAAAGGCGAGCCACAACCCAGGACCGGATGTCGCAAGTGAACGGCCTGCTCGATGAGTGCAGGGGAAACAGGGAAGCGGCGGCAGCGGCCTGGGACAAACTGGCTGGAATCGTGATGCAGCAGACTCCCGTGACCCCGGACGAGCCCGTTAGAAAGAATGGTGACGGAGCATCCAAACTCCACGACGAGGTCTTTAATTATCTGGTTGGTCATCACGATGGCGCTAGAATGACCGAACTGGAAGAAAGATTTGGCGTGCCGCGAATCAAAATGGCAATGGTGCTCAAAAGTCTCATGGGTGACAACAAAGTCCAGAAGCAAAGCAAACTATACTTTGCCGTTTGACGCCCTGCGGCGTCGGAATGATTAACAGGAGGCGTTCAATGGCAATCGGAGAATTAACTACCGTTCTGGAGCCAAGGGCTCTGGCAGATTTTGTGGAAACCGATCGGACCAAAGCCCTCACCAGTCGCATGCTGGCCTACATCAAGGCCGGTTTTCCAGTTCACCTTCGGGGGACGACGGGCACCGGGAAAACCACACTGGCGTTGCACGTTGCCGGTTTGATTGGGCGTCCCGTAATCATGATGCATGGCGACGAAGAATTCAGCACCTCCGATCTCGTTGGGGGTGAATACGGTTACCGGGTGAGCAAAGTGGTAGACAACTTCATCCATACGGTTCTCAAGACCGAGGAAGACATGTCTCGAAAATGGGTCGATAACCGCCTCACCGTCGCCTGTAAGTACGGTTTTACGCTCATTTACGATGAATTCACCCGGTCGCGACCTGAAGCCAATAACGTTTTGCTTGCGGTTCTGCAGGAGAAAATGATGGACTTGCCGCCGGGCAACGGGAACGGGGATTACCTCAAGGTTGACCCGAACTTCGTGGCGATCTTCACCAGCAACCCCGAGGATTACGCCGGAGTCTACCGAAGCCAGGACGCTCTTCGCGATCGGATGATCACCCTGGATTTGGATTACTTCGACCGGGAAACTGAAATCAGTGTCACTCATGCCAAATCCGGCTTGCCGCTCGCGGATGTTGAAAAGATAGTCAGCATTGTTCGCGAACTGCGTGAATCGCCGGAGTGCGAATTCGCGCCCACCGTTCGGGGCTGTATTATGATTGCCAAGACCTTGCAGGTGATCAACGGCGGCCCTGTTGCAGCCGGCAATATCCTGTTCCGGCAAATCTGCCAGGATATTCTGGCCTCGGAAACCAGCCGTGTGGGCAGCAGGAATAGCCAGCTAAAGGTAAAAGACCGGGTCGGCCTGTTGATCGATAAATACTGTGCGGCTGATGCCATTGCGCAAATAGAGATGCCCTCCGGCTTCGAACCCCTCACGGTTCCCCTTCTCGAAAGGGAGACTCAGGAGAATTCGAGGTTTCAGATGGATCTTGCCGCCACTCTCAGTAGATAAATCTCGCAGAGGTGGGAAATGAAGGGAATAACGGATGTCGCCGCCGGGGCAACTCGCGTGAAATCAGCCAGGGGAGGAAAGCTCCTCTCGGCGCCTCGAACCAAGAATACCAGCTACCTGGACCTGTTTTCACTTCAGATTGAGCGGTCACGGCTGAATCAAGAAGCAGTCAATCTGAATAAACGCAGAGGACAGATAGAGGGCAAGCTGGCCATAATCCAAAAGAGGCTGGAGGAGATTCGGGAAGCGATGCTCCTTTCGGCACGCAAAATTACGGACGAGGAAAGCAAAGAGGCCCAAGCATCGGATGAAAAACCTGCGGCTTCAAAGCCCCCGTCGAAAAACTGGCGTGCCATGCCGATGGAGTATTAATCCAGAGCCATGTATAAACCCGCCTGAATCCAGTTCAAGTCGAGAGGCGTATTATGGTCAGGCAATATCATTATAGGGATGTCAAATAAATGAAGAAGGCTGAAGGTTCATGCCAGGAATCCGGTTACACTCTGGTTGTCAAAACCATCAATCTGGCAGAGGCCATAAAGGGGTGCAGTAAGGGTGAGGAACAACCGGAGGGGCAAAACGAGTCTTGGCTCCAGAGTGCGAACCACCGCGATACCCATCGAACTGCGAGTGGCCCTGAGCAGCATTTGAACAGCGCTTGCCTCAGCGTTATCTGCCGGAGAATGATCGCCATCGAGCGGGCACACGCGCTGGGAAAGCAATCCCCCAACCACTATGGCGGCTTGGATATGGCCAGGAAAACAAGGTGTGCTAAGAGGCGAGCTGGTAGCCGGTAGCAGAAAACCAGCAAGGTTGGATATGGAAACAGAAGGCAAATACATCTATGGCATCATCGGCACGGATGGAGTACGGAACTTCGGTCCGGTAGGGATCGGGGGGCGTGACGATACGGTTTCCACCATCAGCTATCAGGATATCAGTGCGGTTATCAGTAATTTCCCCATGGGCCGATACGAACTCAGCAGAGCCAATCTCATCGGCCACCAGAGAGTTGTCGAACGGGTGATGAAAGAATACGCGGTGTTGCCTGTGAGAGCCTTCACTGTGGCCGCCAATGCTGAGGAGGTACGGGATTTTCTGAGGAAGCGTTACCGTGAACTGACCCGACTGTTGAAGGAATTCGACAATAAGATAGAGCTCGGCTTATCTGCCTACTGGAAAGATATGGCTTCCATTTTCCAAGAGATCGTCGATGAGAACAAGGACATACGACAACTCAAGCAGGCCATAGTTTCGTCTCCCAATCCAAATAGCATTAATCAAAAGATCATTCTGGGTGGGATGGTTGAAAGAGCCATCAAGGTGAAAAAGGAGAAGGAGCAGGAAGAGATTATTCATCCCCTGAAGAGGATTGCCGCGGACATCTGCCGGAATGAGGCCAGCGGTGATGCGATGGTGCTGAATGCGGCGTTTCTGGTCGACCGGAGCAGCGAGAAGGAATTTGACATCAGGGTTGATGAGCTGGACCAGAAGTACGGCGCGAGATTGAAATTCAAGTATGTCGGCCCTTTGCCGCCATACAACTTTGTCACTTCAAATATATAAATGGGGCCAGGAGGTAAGAACCATGCCGGATGGGAAAAAGGCAGGCGAGGCTGAGTTTGACTTTGGTATCGGGAAGTTGCGATTCAGCAACATGTTCAAGGGGATCGGAAACCTGATCGATATGGCAGCCAAGCTGGGCGAAGAAACTGAGGAGATCGAGAGATCTGGCGAGATCCAAGGCTTGCCCAAAGATGTCAAAGGGGTTTACGGGTTTAGCATCAAGACTCTGGCCGGCAACAAGCCGGTGGTCGAGACTTTTGGCAACATTAAAGACTCGCCGCGCGGTCCGGTGGTGGAGGAAATCAGAGAGCCGATCATGGATATCTTTGATGAAGAGGCTCATATTATGGTCATCGTCGAACTGCCCGGTGTGGATGAGAAGAATATTAACATCGAAGTGGCCGGGGACATACTGAAGCTGGCTGCTACAGGCAAAAACAGCAAGTATGCCAAAGAAGTCCTGCTTCCCGCCAGCGTAGATATCAACGCGATGGCAACGAGCTATAAAAACGGGATATTGGAAATCACACTGCCCAAGTGCCAGTAATTGTTTACAAAGAAGGGCGTATCATGCTTCGAGAGCCTGATGGTTCGACAAGCCTGTCCTGAGCTAGTCGAAGGGCTCACCACGAACGGAGCTTCTTTTTTCCGCTCGCCCTGAGCCAGTTGAAGGGGAATGGCAATATCCAAAGGTAACACTGAATAAGATAAGCAAGCGCTAGCGGGATGGCGGCGTCTGTCATTCGGGTCAGCGATCACTGAAAGGAGTAATCAAGCATGGGGAATATCAGGGAACAGTTGACCCTCAGGGTAGCCGAGGCAAAGGCCAGGGACGTAGGCAGAGCAATTGCCAGGATTGACCCCAGCGACCTCAAGCAGCTGGGTATTGAAGTGGGAGACGTCATCCGGATTCATGGCAAACGAATGACGGTAGCCAAGGCAATGCCCGCCTACGTGGAAGATCGCGGAAAATCAACGATTCAGATCGACGGACTGGTGAGGGGTAACGCCCAGGTATCGCTCGATGAGAAGGTCAGTGTTCAGACAATCTCATTTCATCCTGCCGAAAAGATCGTGCTTCGCCCTCTGACTTTGATGAAGGCGATGCGGCAAGACCGGGATATCAAATATATCGGCAGCCTGCTGGATGGGCTTCCTCTGATCGAGGGGGATACGATAAGGGCCACCCTCTTCGGCGCTCGCAGCCAGGATTTCACCGTTCTTTCTACCGTACCCGGAAATGCGGTCTCTGTTCACCCCACCACCAAGGTTGAAATCCGAGGCACATCTGATGCCAAACCCAAGTCGCCCAGTGTTTCCTACGAGGATATCGGCGGTGTGGCCAAGGCGGTTGGCCGCGTAAGGGAAATGATAGAACTCCCGCTCAAATACCCTCAGGTCTTTGAACGCCTGGGCATTGATCCGCCCAAAGGCGTACTGCTTCACGGCCCGCCGGGTTGTGGCAAGACGCTGCTGGCAAGGGCAGTTGCCAATGAAACCGATGCCTACTTTGTCCATATCAGCGGACCGGAGATCATGGGCAAATTCTACGGGGAATCCGAAGGCCGTCTCCGGAAGGTTTTTGATGAGGCCAAAGCCAACGCGCCGGCTATTCTCTTCATTGACGAGATCGACTCGATTGCCCCGAAGCGGGAGGAGATGGGAGGAGAAAAGCAGGTTGAGCGCAGAGTGGTTGCCCAGTTGCTTGCTTTAATGGATGGCCTGGAATCGCGCGGTGAGGTGATTGTCATCGGCGCCACCAACATCCCAAATGTCCTGGATCCGGCGCTGCGAAGGCCGGGAAGATTCGACCGGGAGATTGAGATCGGTATCCCCGACCAGAAAGGAAGGCTGGCAATTCTGAATATCCATACGCGCGGGATGCCCCTGGATGCCGATGTCGATCTGGAAAAACTATCGGCGATCACTCATGGATTTGTGGGAGCCGACCTGCAGGCTCTGTGCCGGGAAGCTGCCATGAGCGCCCTGAGAACCATTATGCCGGATATCGACTTCCAGACTGAAACCGTCCCTTACGAGACCCTTCTCTCACTCAATGTAAAACTGGCAGACTTCAAAGAAGCGCTCAAAGAGGTGGAACCTTCGGCCATCCGCGAGGTCTTTGTGGAGGTGCCGAACGTCAAATGGGAAGATATCGGTGGGCTCGCCAATGTAAAGAGCGCATTGATCGAGGCCGTTGAATGGCCGCTGACATACAGAGAACTGTTTGAGCAAATTCATACCAAGCCGCCCAAGGGAATTCTGCTCTCCGGCACACCGGGAACAGGCAAAACTCTGGTGGCCAAGGCCCTGGCCAATGAGACACAGGTAAACTTCATCTCTGTTAAAGGGCCGGAGCTGATGAGCAAGTACGTCGGGGAGTCCGAACGAGGGGTCAGGGAACTGTTCAAAAAAGCAAAACAGGCCAGCCCATGCCTGCTGTTCTTCGACGAGATCGATGCGCTGGTCCCCTCAAGAGGCTCCAGCGGCGGTGATTCACAAACCACCGAAAGAGTAATCAGTCAGTTCTTGACCGAGATGGACGGCATCGAAGAGTTGGCCGGAGTTCTGGTTCTGGCAGCCACCAACCGAAAGGATTTGATCGATGCCGCTATTCTCAGGCCGGGACGATTCGATTTGATCATCGATTTCCCATTCCCCGATGAAGCGGCTCGTGAAGAGATATTTAAAGTCCATACCAGAAGCAAACCCCTTGCCCCTGATGTGAAGCTGCGGTCTCTGGCAGGTGAGAGTCACGGTCTTGCCGGTTCAGATATCGAAGCGGTTGTAAGAGAGGCGTCAATGATGGCAATACGGGAATATCTCAAGTCTCAGATTCATGATACTGGCCCCACGATCCGCATGAATCAGTTCACTCAGTCAATCGATACCATCAGGAACCGGAGGACAGGGTGACGGCTCAAGCAGGGAAGTACATCTACGGTATCATTGAGCGGCCACAGAACAACGTGTTTTCGCTTGAGGACTTTGAAGGCGTCGGCACAATTGAACAGGGAGACCTGTTAGCGGTGGTCGGCTCCTCACCGGTGAGAACCTGCGACCTTCTCGATGAGCAACTCCAGGCCTCTGATGTGCGAAGGCATCAATTGGTTCTGGAAAGGATATTGAAGGACCGGACGGTGATTCCGATGAGTTTTGGAATCATTGCCAGAGACGAAAATGATGTCAAAAAGCTCCTTCAATCGGCCTATGATGATTTCAAAGATACCATCAGGGAACTCGATAACCGGATCGAACTCAACCTTCAGGTGAGGTGTTGCGAGTCGGAGGCTTTGATCCTGAGACACGTGGCAAGCACGGATGAGACCGTCAGGAAACTGAGGGAAGCATTGGCCTCGGCCAGCGCTGAGATAACCGAAAGCGTGAAGCTGGAATTAGGTAAAGCCGTTGTTGCGGCAATAGCCGAGCGCAAAGCCGAGTACGCTCGGGACATCGTCAGTGCGTTGAGCAAGATAGCCGATCAGAGTCTTGCCGGCAAACTCACGGCAAAGGATATGATTATCAACGAGTCTTTTCTAGTGCTGCGAGAGAAAGAAGCGGAGTTTGACCACACCGTAAACGGATTGGGAGAAAAGTATGGGGATCGATTGAAATTCAAGTATATCGGTCCCATGCCGCCTTACAGCTTTGTGAATCTGGCAGTCACCATGATTAATGCTCAGACCGTTGATGGCGCCAGAAAGGTATTGGGCCTGGACAGCGAGACAACCCTTGTCGAGATCAAAAAGGCCCATCGGGCATTAGCCAGGCAATACCACCCGGATAGCAATCACGGCGAACCGGATGGGGTGGAAAGCTTTGAACGGATCACCCAGGCATTCGACATACTGGTGAAATACGTCCGGAAGTGCAAAGCGGGGGACGACGGAACGATTTCATTTGAACCGGATCACATTGAGGATGTTCTGGTCATCACTCGCCGGAGGTAAAATATGGCAAAAACAGGAAAATATGTCTACTGTATCATTCCCACACAGCAGGAGATCAGCTTTGATCACGCGGGAATCGAAGCTGACAGCCGGATTTACACCATCAATCATGGCGATATCGCGGCTGTGGTCAGCGATACTTCGATGACTATTTGCGATCCGATCCGAAAAAATATGCTGGCACACAATCGAGTGCTGGAGGCAATTATGCGGGAGTATACCGTGCTTCCGGCACGCTTCGGGCTCATTGCCGATAGCCAGGACAAGCTGAAAGGCCTGCTTGCGGAATACTATCCCAAACTGAAGACCTTCATCTCCATGTTGGATAACAGAATAGAGGTCGGGATAAAAGTCTTCTGGCAAAAGGAAAAAGTGCTGGCAATTCTTGAGAGCAGAGACCAGAAACTCACTAGACTCCGGCAAGCCATAAAAGAATCGCCCCCGGCGAAAGCTGAAGTTTTGCTGATCGAAGCGGGTCAGTTGGTCAGATCACAAGTCGAAGCATGGCAATCAGAAGTAGGTAATGAGATATACATGGCCCTGATCAGGATTGCGGTCGACGGTCGCCACAATTATCCCGTAGACATATCCAACATACTGAATGCGTCTTTCCTTCTGGATAAATCCAAAGAGGAGAAATTCGATAACGCAGTGGAAGAACTTGATAAAAAACATGGCCACTGGACAAACATCCGATATCTCAAGCCAGTTCCCCCTTACAACTTTGTGAACCTCGAAATGTGTTTGCAGTAAATAAGGAGCGTGCCGTATGGCTTTCATCATCGATGATATTTTGATCAAGATTCTGATGGCGCCCGTGGCTGGTCCGGTCAACCTGGGCATGAAGCTGTTGGAAACCATCAGGGATGAGCTGGACCGTGAACTGTTTCCGGATGAGGCCCAGATCCGCAACAAGCTGGTAGAACTCGGCACCCTACTGGAAGCGGGGCAAATCAGTGAAGCAGCGTATGATGCCCAGGAAACCCTATGGATAGAAAAATGGCGGGCAATTCAAGAAAGCAAAGGAGCGCAGTAAAATGAGCATAGCCCCGACCATGGGTAACAGTTCTTCGTTGGTCGATGTAATCGATCGGATTCTGGATAAAGGCATCGTGATAAACGCGGACATCACGGTATCGCTGGTGGGAGTTGAGCTTCTGGGAATAAAAATACGGGCGGCGGTGGCTTCCTTTGAAACGGCGGCCAAATACGGGCTTGAATTTCCATCGGGGACCAATCTGCAGGCCAGTGGCTGGAAGAAGATCGCCGCCCAAGCGGCTGAAGTCACTGCCTGATAGTCCAGGGAGGATAGAAAACCATGGCCATAGAAATCGACGAGGGGAATTTGAAGCAGGGGCTTCTGGGACTGGTGGTAACACTGGTGGAGATTATCCAGGATGCCCTGCGCCATCAGGCGGTAAGAAGAATGGAGGGTGGCAGTCTCACTGAGCCGGAAATGGAAAGACTGGGGGAAGCGCTTATGGAACTCGATACTGCTGTTGCACAGATAAAGGAGGACCTGGGAATTGCCGAAACAGTCAAGAGCATCATGGATGGGCTGGATCAAGTGGTGGATAACCTAATAGATGACTTCATCAATCCCAATAAGTGGCTGGCAGGCGCAGATGGAGGTAGGTTGAATTGAATAATAATAATGAGCCCAAGCATGGCCGATACGTCTACTGCATCGCCGAAAGCAGTGAGAAAGTCAATCTGGGACCCATCGGCCTTGACGGCAACGAGGTGTATTCTGTCCCGGCCAATGGTCTTTGTGTGGTCGTTCACGATTGTTCCGCCAAGGCCTATACTTCTGACGACGAACAGACTCTGCATCGCTGGATCATCAATCACCAGGAAATCGTCAAAAGCGCATCAGAGAGGTTCGGCACGGTTCTTCCCATGAGGTTTGACACGATCGTTCAGGACACAGAGAAGGGCAGCGCCGATGAGAATATCCGCAGGTGGCTTACAGAAGACGAGGGGGATCTCAGAGGTAAACTGGATCGGATCAGAGGCAAGGAAGAATACGGGGTTCAGATATCGTGGGACCCGAAGATAATATCAGAAACAATCAGCGATACCGACCCGGAGATCAGTCGCATGAAAGAAGAGATTAAAGGGAAATCAAAAGGATTGGCCTACATGTATCAACAGCGTCTGGAAAAACTCATCAAAAGGACAATGGAAAACCAGGCCGAGAATCGCTTCAAGGATTTCTACCAGCGAATCAAGGGGTGCGTGGATGAAATTAAGGTCGAACGGACAAAAACGGGGGAAGAGAGGCCGATGCTGGCAAATCTCTCGTGCCTTGTTCGTCAGGGCGAGTTGGGATGCCTGGCCAATGAATTGGAAAAGATCGATAAAACCAGCGGTTTCTTCGTCCGATTCACCGGACCCTGGCCTCCTTACAGTTTTGTGGCTGTGGAATAAATATGGAACCAACTCGTGATGTGCATGGAACTCTCTCAGACCTGCTCGATCGGATACTGGATAAGGGCGTCATTATCAATGCGGATGTTATCATCACGCTCGCTGGAATCCCGATGATAGCGGTAAGCCTCAAGGCTGCCATAGCCGGAATGGAAACCATGCTTGAATACGGGATCATGACAGACTGGGATGAACGGATTAGATATGATGCAAGCAGTAGCAGCAAGCAAACGGTTGCGGTAGGCTGACCCGGTAATCGGAGGTAAAAATGGAAGATATCGAAAACAGGCGATACATCCTCTGGCTGAGGGAGATGGAAGCGTTGCTTTCCGAGAAAGCGGGCGGACGAACCCGTAGCGGGCAGGATGAGGTAATGGACGAGTTCACTGAGACAGTCGCTGATCTGGAGAAATCCGCTGCATTCGGAGAACGGCTGAAAACAATCAACGGTGAAATCGAGCGTCAGTTGATCACTGACAATAATGAACTGGAGGTATGACTTGATAACCGCTATCAAAGCAGCCAATCTAGCTAAAGATGAAATCGCCAAGCTCACCAATCTGGAGCTTGGGGGCGTGAGGGGATTATCACAGGATGAAGGGATGTGGCATGTGATGGTGGAAATGGTGGAAAAAAGGTCCATACCCGATGCTCAGGACATTCTGGGTGGCTATGAAGTGATCATCGATGAAGAGGGTACAATAGTGAGTTTCGAGCGAAAGATGTTTCGCAAGAGAGGCGATACCGATCTGAAACCGGTCCAGTCGACGTGAGGACAATGGCATGTCTACTGAGGCAACTGATTCCATGAGGAAATTATATGTGGTGCCTATTATCCATAACAATGCTGACCTGGGGACTCTGGCAACCGCCATAGATCAGGCCAGCCAAGCCCAACTGGGGCAACAATCGTGGTTAAGGCATCAAGACACCGTGGACGCATTCTGGGACAGTATAGCCGGTTTCATGAACTCATTTGAAGTAGCCGGGTTTAATCTCTATCAGGATGGTCTGATTGCCGACGGCGAGATGGGCATGAGAATCGTGGAGCAAGGCGTGAAGGATGGAAGCAAGAACTACGCCATCATTGCCCACTTACTCCAGAATGGTGCCCGATTGATCCGCACGGAGGACTTTTATCTCGTCAAAACTGAATATGACCTCCTGAAAAACGTTATCGATGCCAAGTCAACTGCAGAACGCATAGCCGCCTCGTTGAAATTCAAACTGGCCGCCGAAGACCTGCTGGCGAAAAGGGACCAATACATAGCGGAGAGGATCGATGAGACGCTTAGCCAAGGGGAATCGGGGATACTGTTCATCGGGGCATATCATAATATAATCCAGCGCTTGCCCCATGACATCGAAGTGCAGGAAGTCAAAGAAACCCGGAAAGTCAGGGAGTACCATCTGTTGCATACAGAAACAAGCCACTCAAACGAGGGGATTGGACAACTTGAGGCGTATCTAATGGC
>JAQTRE010000081.1 GCA_028711995.1 Dehalococcoidia bacterium
CCTGCGATGTCGGCTACAAATGGTTCCAAGCCCAGAGACGCTACGAAGACGTGCCTATCCATGTGATCGACGTGGTGATACCACCGATGGCCGCTAACCTAGAAGCTGTGCTCCCCTCTTATGTGGCTTACCAAACTGAGGGACTTCGGGCCCTTATCGCTTTTGTTGAAACAGTCACCGGGCGCAAGATGGATTGCGACAGGCTATCCGGCATTGTGGATATGGCCCATGAGTCCATGAAGTACTGGCACGAAACCCAGAAACTTAGGAGCGCCGTGCCATGCCCTATGCCGACGGAAGATCACCTGGTTTGTTTCACCCCGGCCTACTTCATGATGGGTGAACCGGAGACGCTACAATTCTACAAAGACCTCTATGCGGAGGTCAAAGGCCGGGTGGATAGCAAAATGGGCGTGATCAAGGATGAGAAATTCCGACTGCTCTGGGCAGGAGGATTGCCGCCCTGGCACAATCTGGGCATCTTCAACTACTTCGAAGACCTCGGCGCCGTATTTGTGGCTGAGACTTGCTACCCAAGCTGGGATCCTTATCCCGATGCACCCCGAGACGACATTGTGGAATGGATAGCCCGGAGCGGTTTGCATAAATTTACACAGTATTTGACACCCTACTTGGCACCATCGAAACATCACCGCGATGTGCAATCAGCTTCCGCGGAAGCCTTACGAAATGCGTGGATCAGCGGTATCCAGTATCCGCTGCAGCGGATACTGGACATGATCGAAAAGTACCAGGTGGATGGCCTGGTAATGCACGGCGCCATGTCGTGTCGGGCCACTACCACAGGGCAGCGCACCGCCAGAAATATGCTGCTAGAACACGTCAATGTACCCGCCCTTTTCATCGAGAGCGATATCATTGACGAGCGCAACTTCTTCGAGACCGGCATTAGGTCGCAGATAGACTCATTCATCGAAAACCTCGCCAACGTAAAGGCGAACAGACGGGAAATTTGAGCGCAGCAACAGTTCTTGGGGTCTATATGACTTTAGTTGAGGAGAAGGTATGGAGAATCGTGGATATTGACTTGGCAGACGCAGCTACCACATCCTGTATTCAGCAGATTCCGTTCCTCCGATAAGTCATGTGAATAGGCCTTAGGGAATGCAAGCCGCACGGAGTATCGGACGGTAGAGGAGCAAATTGTTGGATTGTGAGGTGCGTCGATTAAACCGGAACGTGAATTCATCCAAATACAGTAATCGAGGTGATGAATTCGAACCTCGGATCGATGCGTCCTACCCATCGGAAATAGTGAGCACTTTAATGACCCTTATTGGCTGGCCCACTTTCGGTGACTACACAAAAAGAACACAGACGAAAGGGGCAGTCATCCAACCTCGAGCGTCGGAACTCGATCGAGAAAGGGGCTCAGAGACAAGGTTCTCCGGTTGTTAATAGACTGTAGCAAAGGAGGATGTATTGATGTCAGGACAACTTGCCGGGAAGATAGGGCTAGTTACCGGAGCCGGATCGGGGATCGGCAAGGCAACGGCAGTGGCTTTTGCCAGAGAAGGGGCAAAGGTGGTATTGGCGGATATCGAGGTAAAGGGGGGCGAGGAGACGGTTCGCCTGATCAAGAAAGGCGGGGGCGAGGCGATATTTGTCAAGATAGATGTCTCTCAGGAAGCAGACGCTCAAACACTAGTCCGGAAAGCGGTGGAGCAATATGGCCGATTGGATTGTGCGGTGAACAATGCCGGCATTACGGGCGAGAGATCTCCCACGGCGGACTGCACTAAGCAGAACTGGGATCGGGTGATCGGCGTCAACCTGACGGGTGTATTTTTGGGGATGAAGTACCAGATTCCGCAGATGCTCAAGCAAGGAGGCGGGTCTATCGTTAATACTTCATCCACCATGGGGGTGGTAGCTACCCCCTTTAATGTGGCTTATGTGGCCAGCAAGCATGGTGTGGTAGGGTTGACCAAATCGACGGCGCTGGCATATGTCAAAAGCAACATTCGGGTGAATGCCGTCTGTCCGGGGAACACGATGACGCCTATTTTTGAGTCCACCAAGCGGGACGCGCCGGAGATCTTTCAGAAGGCGGTAGTAGAAGCGACGCCGATTGGGAGACTAGCCGAACCGGAGGAGATCGCCAATGCCATCGTGTGGCTCTCGTCTGATGCGGCCTCCTATTGCACCGGACACGCGCTGGTGGTGGATGGTTGCTACTCGGCCCAGTGAGTTGGCAAAACGCATATTCTCATCCATCGGGATAATCACGGAAGCGCGGGAAAATGGATATAGGTTTAGCTGGGAAGACTATGGTTATTGGAGAAGGGTCGAGTGTTGCGCGAATCGATGTGCTGGTGAATTATGTTGGCATCGACTATCCGATCCTCTTTGTTGATTCTAAGCCTGAGCTGCGGGACAATCGCACAGCCATCAAAGAAGATATCGCTGTCAACAACGATAATCCCAATCCCTTCATATGGACATCTGCTGCCAATGCAATTCTGAAGCAAGTGTCCATGTGTAGCTATTCAGTGAGGCCATTCTATTGTGAGACCGCTAGTATCAGGATGCTTTCTGGACAGACGTGAAAGCAGTAAAAGCGAACGCCATTTCAAAATATAGGTGAACGGAGGAAACGATGATTGGATCTATACTGGTGCGAGTTTGGGAGTTTGTGCGAAGACACCTGACAGTGGTGACCATCATTGCCGTATTACTGATAGTCCTCGCAGCCTGGGGAGCTACCTATGTTCAGACCGATACCGCCGCATCGACCTTCGCTGGCAAGAACACCCCCGAATACCAGAGAACACTGGAGGTCTCCAAGTATTTCAATGTCGACCCGCTTAGCGCAGTCCTTCAGGCGGATTCGATAGATACACTGATAACCGACCATAATCGTGAGGCGTATAAGTACGCCCAAGAGAGGATTTCAAAAGTCGATGGCATTTTCTACTGCACATCCCCTGAATTCTATATAGACCTGGCCTTGATGAATCCTGCCACACCCAAAGGGGTGCCTCTGAAAGACTTGATTGTGGATTCTGCCACCGGCCAGGTACGACCTGCCTTCGCCGGCTGTTTTCCCAACCCGCAGACGGGGATGTTCGTGATCGGAATAAGAGGATGGCCTAGCCAAGCCAAGGAGAAAGAGATCATTAAAGCAGTCAACCAGATACTCAACGATGCCAAGTTCGAGGGGAACATTAACGTCACTTTGTCTGGCATGCCATCCTTCTACCTTGGCCTCAAGAATCAAATCAACAAGGCGCTGGGCAGGACCATGGCCGTGGCCATGGTCCTGATGCTCATCATTCTGGCCTTCCTTTTACGCCTGCGAGGGTCATTCCTGTGGCGATGGCTGACACTGGGCGTCGTACTTGTCGCTATCCTCTATACTTTTGGGATAGCCGGAGCACTGAACTTTAAGACCACCACGGTGTCCATGGCGATGTTCCCCGTCTTGCTTGGACTGGGGGTCGATTATGCCATCCAGTTCCAGAACCGATATGAGGAGGAATCGCAAAAAGGCCGGACGGCGAGTGACGGCATTAGAGAGACTTTCCTGCACATCGGGCCGCCTATCTTCATTGCGGTGGTCGCCTGCATCCTTGCCTTCCTAGCCATGAAGTCCTCGTCGATACCGATGATATCGAATTTTGGCGCGATGCTCTCAATAGGCATAGCCGTCAGCTTCATTGTGGCAACGCTGTTGCTCATGTCAATTCTGTATCGGCGTGATCGCAATAAGAAGCCGGTTACCGCTGAGGAAATCGCCATGCAAACCCCCGGTATCGTCGAAAGAGGAGTGCAGAGGCTGGTGCCTTTTGTGCGCAAATACACGGTCCCTATCATACTCATTTTCGTGGTGCTCGCCGCTGGTGGCTGGTCGGTCGGCAGCAAGAATGAGATTACGGATGCGGCGACTTCATTTGCCAACAAGAATACCAAGGAAATGAAGGACTTGCTCCTTATGGACAAACTGACGGGCGGACATGTGCCAAAGAACATCATGATAAGTGCTGGGGATGTGACCGATCCTCAAGTGTTGAACTGGGCGTTGGCAAAAGAGCGCGACATTGAACAGAAATACGGAGTAACAACTGGAACGGACATCAAACAGGTTGTTTATTGCATCAGTATCGCCGATGTGATAATGCAGTTGACCGGAGGCCCATTGCCTGCTACAAAGGAGGGGATAAACTTTATCCTGAGCCAACTGCCGTACGAATTGTGGGCCAACTTCATCACCCCGGACCACACCAAGCTAAATGTTCTGATGATAACCCAAAGCAGCGAATCCAAATATCTCAAGCCACTCGGCAAGGCTTTACGGGATACCGACTTAGCCAATCCTCCCCCGTATATCGATAGCGTGATCGTCACATCCGTGGATATCGACGTCCAAATTAGACTGCGTGCTGGGCTCGAGCAAGACCACTATCGCATTACCTACATCGGCATTGGCCTTATTTTCGTGGCCCTCCTCATCTTGATGAAATTCAGAGTCCGTAGAGTCTTGACGTGTCTGGTTCCCATAGTCCTGATCCTGGGATGGTCCAGCGGCATCCAGTATCTGCTGGGCATCAAGACTACTCTTTTCATGACTACCATGCCTTCCCAGATCGTTGCTATCGGCACGGAGTTCACCATTCTGATCCTGTGGCGCTATTATGAGGAGCGGGACAAGGGTGGAGGGCCCGATGAGGCCATGGCGATCGCTATGAGCAAGATCGGCCGGGCAATTCTGGTGTCAGGGTTGGTGGTAATTGGCGGCTTTGCAGCGATGATCAGTGCCGTCAATCTGCCCATCCTTAGCAACTTTGGCATCATGACGTGCATCGATGTGTTCCTATGCTTGGTCAGCAGTCTGCTGGTACTCCCCGCGATTGTTATATGGTTTGACTCGAGATTCCGCAGAGACAAGGAGACAGCAACGGCAATGTAAGCAAGCCGGCACATTGTTGACCACTCTTGGCCGGGCACATGGTTACTCGAAGGAAAGATGTGCCCGGTCTAGAGTGTTAGTAGTCTACCCGGGGCGATCTGCTCCCCAAAAACTGGGCTATCCATGGTGCGCATTTTTCAGGATGGTGGAGTTGTGGAGAAGGGAGCAAGCATTCACGAAGAAGAGCAAGTGATATTTGCATTGAGGCAGGCAGAATCAGCAACTCCAGTATCAATGTGTGATACGGAATCCCGGGCATGT
This sequence comes from Dehalococcoidia bacterium, assembly GCA_028711995.1. NCBI lineage: Bacteria > Bacillati > Chloroflexota > Dehalococcoidia > Dehalococcoidia bacterium. The sequence goes on from JAQTRE010000081.1 coordinate 5,192, forward strand.
CTATCCACCTGACTCTGGTTGAGGGAAGGTGATTGTCAAGAATCCGGTGACCCGTTTCTCTTCTGGTCATTGTGTTTGACCAGTCACAAGGGCACCTCAACGCGGATAGATGTCCCTCCCGTCTGACGGGATTTGATCGCGAATTTGCCATGCACCGCGTGAGCCCGCTCAGCCATCCCCATGATGCCCAGTTTTCCCATAGCGGCAAGACCTGTTGCGCTGTTAGGGACATCAAATCCGACACCGTCATCCGTAATCGTCAAAGATGTGTAATCCTCCCCAAAGTCAAGGGTCACTACTGCGTTTGAAGCATGTGCATGTCGGAGAATGTTTCTAATTGATTCCTGGGCAATGCGAAACAACGATAACTCGACCTCTTTTGACAAACGTCTCTCTTGGCCAGTTACACATATTTTCAATTTCAAGTCGCCTTTGGAATACAGAGTTCTTGCAAACCACCTTAAGGTTGGGGCCAAGCCCATATCGTCCAATAAAGGTGGCCTTAAATCCCAAGTGAAGCTTCGCACTTCTTTTATGGTGCGTTCAAGAAAGCTGTTGACTTTGGCCAATCGCTGCTGAGGGACGCCCTCAATATCTGCCAATTCATCAGTTATCGACAGAAGCATCTGAATTGTATTATCATGAAGTTCCCTGGCCAGACGTCTCCGCTCCTCCTCCTGTGTGTTCACCAACTGACTGGCATAGTATCTCAGAGACTGCTCAAGTGTCCTATCCTGAATCTCGCCTAGTCTCTTTGCAGAGATTGGGCTCACGTATAGTATCAGCAATGGACTCCCTTTCCCCAGACTCTCAGTGATGCCAAAGCGAACTTCCACAAGCATCGTATTGCCATTTTTCAGGAACAGATCACACTCACGCCGCCAAGGTGTCCCTCCTCCTTTTCCCCATGCCGCTCCCGTTTCCGCACCTTCCGCCTCGATATCAAATATATCCCTTAAACTCAAATGCTTTAACTCATTCCTGCTATATCTCGAGAGATGACTCATCTCTCGATTGGCGTAAACGCAAGAGAGATGTCCAGCCCTGTCGTATTGAAACACAGCGATGCCGTCGCCAGTATTCGCCGCACCCGTCCGCTTAAGAAAAGCCATATCGGCGGCCTCTTGGTGCGGCCTTTCTTCAGAGTCGAGCTCTGTCTTGGGTGTCATGACTCCCGCAACAGCCAGTTTGTCTCTGTACATCGCTGGCCAAACCACACATCGCATCGGGATGGAGCTCCCATTTTCCCCCACCATCACCGTGTCATAGGCTATCGGTCCCTTACCGTTGTTCAACACCGCGCGATGCACCTCTAGAACCTCTTTGATGTTATCTGCATGGATCCGCTCCGATATGAGATGTCCTATGACATCTTGAGGTGAATACCCATATGGTAGAAAACCTTCAAAACGGGCGTAGGCAACTCGGTCATCTTGAAGCACATAATGGATACCTCGCATGTCTTCCCATGATCGCGTAAATCTGGACGCCATATGAGTACCCTCCGCGGTTCCTTGAAACATTCACATACTGACCCAACCAGATCTCAAAGCAAGCAGCACGGCTTCCGTTCTCGAATTCACGCGCAATTTGGTGAAAACGTTCATCATATGCCCCTTAACCGTGCGGGGAGTGATTTTCAATTTCGCTGCAATTTCTTTGTTAGTCATACCCTTAGCGGCCAGGGTTAACACTTCTGTCTCCCTGGAAGTCAACTGTTCGGCTGCATTGATCCTGATAGGCGCTGACCCTACATTCCGAGACGTGGCGAGTCTGATTAACATTGGATGCACGGATTCATCGATTGTGAGCTGGCCTTGCGCAACTGCTCGGAGACTGTGGACCAACTGGCTGCGACGGGTATTCTTTAATAAATAGCCATCAGCTCCTGCTGCAATGATCCCCATCACATATTCTTCCTCGTCATGTATCGTCATAACCAGTACTCTAACCGTTGGGAGGATTGACTTGATCCTTTCAGTAGCTTCGATTCCATTCATGCCAGGCAAACCGATATCCATAAGTATCACATCAGGCTTGAGCTCAGTCACGCAGCTCAATGCGTCCTCTGCGTTATCTACTTCACCAACAATTGTCATGTCTCGTTCACGGCCTATTAGCCGCCGAACGCCTTCTCGCACCACCTCGTGATCCTCCACCAAGAGTATTCTTGTCTTTTCCATGTCTATCCTCCGAATGACATTCTGCGTGTTGACTACAAACGCAGCACTTTTCTGCAGTGCAATTCTCCAGTATTTCCAGAGGCGAGTCTTAGATTCGCTTTTAGGTATGCAATGTATGGTCATAGCTGATACGTTCGGTGCTGAAGAGACCAAAGCGCATGGGTAACAGATGAAACTTTTGACCTATAGGTTGAAATGTAAACCACATCCAGTACCAAAGTATCACTGTCTGGGCCCAATGTCAACGGTACTGATACTCACGTGTCATATTTTGGATATGGTACCCGTAATCTTGATATTGATTCCAATTAGCGCACCACGCGGCATGATATGGCATTAGATGAGATTTAGCCAAATCGCATCTACGAGAGGAATCGTTTTGTGCTAGCTTCGACTGTCTTTGTCAGGGCTTCGAGTTTCCCGTGTTCTAGTGCTGTCAATGTCACATGATAGCGTGGTATAAGTATACGAAATGTATAATATTGCAATATATTAGCATGTCCAATATGTGCCTCTTTGCGAACTCTACAAGGTCAGATGGCTGGTCATCATAGCTTGTTTCCAAGATAAATTGCACAGAGCAATCAAGCGATCCTCTTCGTCAGCAGATGGCACAAACAGAGGCATATCATTAGCTTTGATGAGGAGCCCCCCACGGACAAAATCCGTGGGGGGCTCCTCATCACTTGTCAAGGGCCATGCACTAGCCGTTGGCGGCGGTTACGTGACCTAATAGTAGACGAGTGATACCCACAAGGTCACAAGGCCCTTGCCAGCCCCAATCTCGCTTTCGGCTCTTTGATGACGGATGACCCGCTGGTCAATCTCCTTCCCAAGCGAATGTTGCCATTTGTTGCCTGGAAGACGCTTTCGAGGGCTTCAGGATGGGATATCCCTTACCCCGCAGTTCTTCCAGTACCTCTGGCGGTGCCCCCTTCATCACAAATTCATGGAAATCGTCAGGCAGCTTGCTGGTGTCCGCGCAAAGTTTGGCTAGTATGGTCATGGCCCACGTCTGGAGCCAGGGATTCCAAACCCGGGGATCCGTTAACACGTTGATAACTGCGGTCTTTCCAGAATCGAAAGCCCGCCCCAGAGCCGGAGTAATGTCGGCAGGATCAGCCACAGTTTCCCCATAGCAGCCCACCTGTTCGAACATTTTATCATACCCGATGTTCGGCAGCATATCCCAGGGATAGGCTTGACCCTTGAAAAATGCCATATGGGAACCGGCGAGCCATGTGCTGTTGTTGCAGACCACATACACGATGGGAAGATTATATCGGGAAGCGGTTTCAATATCCATGCCGCCTACTCCCATGCCCCCATCCCCCATTAGAACCAGCACCTGCTTGCCGGGCCGGGCCAGTTGTGCACCGATACCCATGCCGACACCATGGCCTACTCCACCCCAAATGCCGCAATCCAGAATTTGCCCTGAGAACTTGGCCTTGACGCTATCCGTCAGGGCAGCGGAGCCAGCAAAGGCATCGTAGACAATGGTGGCGCTGGGGTCTAAGAAATCGGCGATGTCCTTGGCCAGTTTCACATTGTGAATAGGTTTCTGTGTGCCATACTCCGCCTGGTTCTCTTCCTGCCAAGCCCCATGATCGGTGCGGCACTGTTCGAGGAATTTCAGCCAGACGGTCCTCTTAGGCGTCTCTCTCACCATGGTCCGAGCGCAATCTATCATCTGTTGCAGCACCATCTTGGGGCTACCGATGATCAGAAGGTCCGAAGGGATGGGCTGCCAGGCATCCTCCTCCGACTCATGGATCACTATGCGTTTTGCATTGGCAGGCCAAACAGGGGGTGTCCCCCCTTGTTCCAGCCCACCCAGCTGCAGCCCCACAATCGCTAGCACGTCGCAATTCTTCCAAAACCTCCCTCGGTAACCTGCTCTAACGGCGAGCCGATGTTCCTCGGAGACCGCTCCCCGGGCGATCCTCCTGGTATGTACAGGGATGTTCAATAACTCCACCAACTCCTGCAGTTCGCTGGCCGCATCAGCCCAGTGTATCCCCTCCCCTGCGGCGATCAAAGGTCTCTCCGCTTTCAGCAACAGTTTCACTGCCTTCTCCACCGCAGCGGGAGTGCTCGCTGTCAGGGCTGGTGGAGCTATCTTGGAAACGGGGACGTCTCCCACGAGTTCCTTCTCGTCACGAGCGGAAAGGAGACAGTTCATGTTCATAGAAAGCACGATTGGCCGCGGCGGATACACCATGCAGTCATGGAGAGCCTTATTCAAATATAGGGGTATGTATCGCCAATCCTCCATGTCTAGGCTCCATCTGGTGATGGTACTGCTGAGCTGTTCCGGATAGCATTCCTGGGTGGCGCGACCGAACCGTCCATCGGCGGTGTGCTGACCGGCAAAAGCGATGATGGGAGCTCGATTATAGTAAGCCTGGGCTATTCCTGAGATCATGTTGGTGAATCCCGGACCAGCCGTTCCGTAGCATATTCCCGGTGTGCGCGTGCATCGCGCGTAGGCTTCCGCCGCATATGGGCCGGTCTGTTCATGACGGAGATGAATGCGCTCGATGCCAAATTCATAGAATCCGGTTTCGAAGGGCCAGACGTGGCCGCCGTGAACCCCGAAGGCGTATTTGATGCCATGCTCCTTGAGGATCCGGCCCACGATCCTTCCACCATGCATAGAGTAAGGGATGGAACAGGGCTTTTCGGCGCTGGCGGCTTTCTTCGTTTCGTCCATAGATGAGGTCATCCTCCTTTCCTATTTGCTTATTTGACTTCTTGGCCCACTTCTTTTAGGGTTTTGCACCACATGCCTGGGGTGTTTGGCTCGATATCGTAAAGCGCATCGTCTATTGCCGGATCGGACAGGCCGTACCATTGCTGCATGAAGTAAATCCTCTCATACTCTCTAGAGTCATCGGCTGGCGGTTATTGCCTGCCTTCGGACAATGATTCCGGACTATTTTCGTCAGTTTCTCCCAAGGAATCACCCGGTCCATTTCTTTCAGGAATTGTTCTCTTCGGGTTTCCTTCCTTATCATATGATCATATATCCTGTCATATGCCAAGCTGCCAAATGATGCTGTCTTCATTCACTTCTAACCCCTCTGTGAATAATCTCCTTCTACTATCTCATGATCGGTGAGTTATTCGGAAATTCCCTTGTTCGAGATATGGAAAGTATAGATTCCAACAAGAACCCCCGGCAATGTCCTATTGGACCGGACTGTCCACTCCATTTGGGCATTGTCAGGCATCACAGCCCAGGGGTAAACTCGCTCATAAGAGGTCTGTTCTTCAATGAATATCGATCAGACTTGTTTTTGGCTGTATCTTGACGATCGATGAAAGGAAGCCGAAGCCGTTCATCCCAAAATGCAACGAGACCATGTGGAGAATGCCGGGAACCCCTCATTTCCCCGATGGGTTTCCAATCGATCAAATCATTAAGAAAAGAGGAATTAGAATGCTTGACGAGAGTATGCAAAAGAGAGGACGTTAGCCGGAATCTCATCCAGCCAGTTCACCGGAAAAGAGGAAATTGTAATGCTTTGCAGGAATATCCCTTGGGTCATCCAGAACGTTACGGCGTTGACACTGGCCAGGGCGGTGCCGATAGTAAGGGCCTGCGACAAGAATGACGCCCCGGCAACTACAGCGACCCCAAAAGAGCAACGACTCAAAAGGTGGAGTTCGCCTGCAGTCTTGGAGAAGCCGTTGAAATTGGGGGCGATCTTTCCCATGAGTGGCTTCGGCGCAATTGCTGGGTTTCTAGCGGACCCGGTCATAGACCTGGAGAGTGATCAAGTCCAGAAACAGGGCTGCATCCGGGTCGGATGGGCAATGAGGCCGCTGGAGATCAGGAAATACGACATGGAGAGCAGGGTTCCTGTAATCGCAAAAAGAACTGCCGAAGCGGTGACCAAGGATCACGTCACTGCAGCCGATGCTTTCGCTGTTGCCCATATCGCCGAGTCCAACAAGGTCCCCTACCTCCACTGCATGGGCGAAAAAGCACTGAACGAAAACTACACCTGCACCATCAATGCAACCTGTAACATGGCGGTGAAGATCGAGGTCCCATCCAGATTCATAGCAGAAGGACTGAAGGTGCAGACCCCTGCCTACCTCCCGTGGGACTCAGACAAGGACCGGCAGATATCAGAGGCAATCGCTCAGAATCTGAAAGCAGCAGGGATAAAGACAGTCTACAAAGAATTTCATCCCAAGAACATGATTGATTTCTCGGCGTTCTTCGCCCGGATAGAATACGCCGCTCCGGATATTCTCGTGGTCTACACCAACCTGGAATCTTATCTGGCCATATTCGAGCAGATACAGAAACTAGGCGGCTGGGGGAATATGCTTTTCTACGGCATCGCTCAGGCTTCGTTGAACCAATGGTCCATCCGGTTGCCTGGGATGGAAGGGACATACCACAGTTGTTGCTGGGTCCCCGGCATGCGAGAGAAAGGGCCGTGGAAATTCGAGCAAACTTGGGCCGATTACACCACGGCTCACCCGGATTGGGGCAAGAAACACGAAACTGTGCCGGATACAATGCATGTTCCCTTCTGCAACTGCCTCTGGCTGGACATAAAGGCCACTGAGTTCGCGGAGAGCGATGACGTCGCCACCATCATCAAATCCCGGCGTTCCGGAAACCTCAAGTTCAGGAACTCTCCCTTGGGAACTCTCGCAATCGATAAGATGGGGTATGACACGGCGAAGCCCCCTTGTTGCAACGATAACAGGGGGCAAGCCGGTCTTGGTCAAAGTATTCTAAAAAAGGAGGATTACCCTGAAATGACAAAGTCGATTATCACCGAACTCTTTGATCTTGGCGGCAAAGTCGCTGTCGTCACCGGCGGCGCCAGAGGCATTGGGCAGCAGATCGCGTTTCGGCTGGCCCAAGCGGGGGCTGGGGTTCTGATCAGTGACATCAATGCAAAAGGTGCAGCCCAGACAGCAGCGGAGATAAAGGCCAAAGGCGGCAAGGCTGAAAGTATCCTTGCTGATGCCTCTAGCCTGAAAGATGCTGAGATGGTGGTCCAGGCGGCTGTCCGCTCCTTCGGCCATCTCGATATTCTGGTCAACAATGCAGGAGTCGTGAAGACGCATTGCCCGATCCCGGATGTGACCGAAGATCGCTGGGACAAGATTTTGGACACCAACCTGAAAGGAATGTTCTTCTATTCCCAGGCCGCCATAAAGCAAATGATAAAGGCCGGCAAGGGAGGCAGTATTGTCAACACCGCATCCATAGACGCTTTTCATGTGGAACCTCATAACACGGTTTACGGCATATCCAAGGCCGGCGTGGTGATGCTCACCAAGGCGTTTGCGGTGGAGATGGGCCCTCAGAAGATACGGGTCAATGCTGTGGCGCCGGGCGCCATCAAGACCCCTGGAGTAGCTGAAATAATGACCGACTTCGCCGCCGGAGGCATTGACGTGGAGGGACTGCAGAAACAATACACAATGAGAACGCCGGTGGGCCGCTGGGGTGAGTCCTCGGATATCGCCAACGCAGTGCTATATCTGGCGAGCGATGCTGCTGCCTATGTGACCGGTGCCATACTGGTGTTGGATGGAGGACTCACGCTGTAAAAGCCGGAGGTTGAGTCATAGAGTGGAATAGTATCTAATGAGGGGTGTTACTTAAGTAATGTTATTGTGGTATACTATCCAACAAGGAGGTGTATCGCAATGAAATCGTGCCCAAAGTGTAGCAGCGACAATGTCATCAAATGTGGATTTGTGGCAAGCAAGCAACGG
>JAQTRE010000082.1 GCA_028711995.1 Dehalococcoidia bacterium
CTGGTAAACCATCGGTCAAATTCCTGGAATGTCCCGGGATAATCAATGCCAGAAACAGGATGAACAGACTCTTCCATGCCTACATACTACATTTTGTGGCCGGTTGAGTAAAGTGCATACCCACTTTTGAAAAATCTTTGATTGGGGAGTTGGAATTGAACCCCAGGGAAGCCATATCGCAACTTGCCAAAAAATTGGGAACAAACAGGGCAAATGTGAGCAAAAGAATGCAATCACTTCTGGAAAAAGGAATTATCCGAATCGTAAGTAGGCCGGATCTCTCCGCACTGGGGTATAAAATATGGATAACGATACGGCTGAAAGTCGATCCGTCCAGGATCGATAGAATTGTGGAAACCCTGTGTGGCTATCCGAATGTGACGCAGGTCATGATGCTTACGGGGATGTTCGAACTGGGCATCGCGGCGGTATTCAAAGACCGGGATGAAGTGTATGATTTCTTGGAGAATAAACTGGGAAAAATTCCCGGGGTGATGAGGCATGAGACGATGATGAATTTGAAGAACTACAAGCGTGCTTTTGGGTTGCCTCCCCTGCGCGATAGTAGATAATGGGCGAAAGCCCTGCAGCCTTGGCGGCAGCCACGTGGCCCGCGATCCTCGCTCCGCCGAATATTGCTGCGAACACTGTAATCCTTCAATAATCGCTTTGAACCGGCGGGCGTGTTAATGCATTTGTACCCTCATCGCATTTGATGAATTGCAAAGTCTTTTTGTCTGTGCCACCTTTTCCTCCAGTTTATCTTACACGATAACCATCACCCTTTGGGCAAGATTGTCGACTTTTCTGTAGTACCTCTGTCAATCTCATCACGTGTGGCGCTTGGCTCAACGGGCATGAGCTGAATGTGATTTGGATGAATCAATTTCGCCGCTGTCAGACTAATCGCGTGAAGCATGGCATGCGTAATGCCACAGACTAATTCATACTGCACTCATATCGTACATGAATATCGTGCATGTTGATATTTTTAAAAAAGTGTCATAAAATACTCTACGGTTTAAACCAAAACCCGAACTTAGACAAGAAATGGAACAACGATTTAGGGCCGGTCCAGTTCAATGTGCTTCAGCTAGCCTCCAGTGTCTCCGTGAATCATTGCATCTGTTTGAGCTTGAACACGTATCGTCGGAGAACGCTGGAGTCATTGAATTGAAGCTGGCGCCATGGGGTGGAGTGGATGTTTGCCTTGTTCGTGATCAGAGTTCTATCTCGATGGCAGTGTGGCGTAACAGAGGCGATAAAACAGATGACATCAAACGTTTCCTCACCAGGAAGAAAGGAGTCAAACTCAGTAGATACAATTTAGACCATGATTCTGCACCGTAAACGAAACAGTCTGAGATGTAAATCTAGGCAAATCTAAAAATACACCGGCGCTGCTCAGCGCGGAAAGGAAAGGGATTCAACATGATAGAGAAGGTTCTATTAGGTACCTGGGGCTTCATAGAGAAGCGAGCCAAGCTGGTATTGATCCTTGCAGCGATTCTACTGATCGTTGCCTTAATGGGAGCCAAGCAAGTCGAGAAGTCCAACACTTATTCAGACTACATGAAGACGAGTTCACAGGAATATAAGGACTTGATAAGGCTGGATGAAAATTTCAGTAGCGACCAGATTATCATCATCCTGGAAGGTGCCAGCACCGCCGCGATTGTAAGTGATCAGAATCTGGCGGCGATGAAAACATTCGAGGACACCTTCTATGAATTGAATGCAGAGGGCCAAAAGGTGCCGATTGACAATGTGCAGTTTGTCATGACACCTGAGTATGTTATCAGCGCGGCAAAGGCTAAAGCAGCTGCCGCAGACCCTCAGGCTGTCCTTCCACCGAACGAATCCTATGTGATCGATCCCGCCACCGGGAAACTGAACGGGAGCGGAAGAGGCGTTTTCTTCAATGAGACAAACGGCATGATCGTATTGTCGATGAAGGGAGGGCTTGACGACGATCAGAAACACGAACTCATCAAAGAAGCCGAAAATACCATGGAAGCGGCCGGTTTTGAGAATGTCACTATAACGGTCACCGGTTCTCCCATGGTGCTGGATTACCAGATACAGAACATTCCGAAAACCGTCAGCAAGATTATGGGGATCGCCATTATCTCCATGTTCATCATTGTGGCGCTTCTGTTCAAAACCAGGGGTTCTTTCGCCTGGCGATGGTTAGCCGTGGGCGTTGTCGGTCTGGCGGTGATCTTTACTATGGGCGTCATGGGCTTCATAGGCTTGGATACCACCACCGTTTCCCTGGCAGTATATCCCATATTGTTCGGGTTGGGCGCGGATTACTGCATCCAGTTCCATAATCGTTATGATGAGGAACAGCGAAAAGGGCTATCGGCATCCCAGAGCGTAAAGAACACTCTTTCTCACATCGGCCCTGCCCTGGTTATCGCCATGGCCGTTGCCGTTGCCGGTTTTGCCTCTGTGCTGCTTTCCAATTCACCTATGGTAGTGGGCTTTGGCAAAATGCTTATCATAGGCGTGGTCATGTGTCTGGTGGTTTCGGTCGGAGTACTGCTCCCCATCCTCTACCTGAAGGATAGAAAGAACGATGCCACCAACAAGCCGGAACCGCTGAAAGATACAAACATCGATAAACTAGCGTCATGGATTGCTCACAAAGCGGTGAAGTATGTCGCCATTCTCCTGGTTATCGCCGTAGGATTATCGGCCTTCGGTTGGCTCCAGGAATCCAAACTTGAGGGTGGGGTCGGGTATAAGGACGGCCTAAGAGCCGACTCGTCAACAATGAAGGACCTGGAGAAGTTGTTGAAATTGTCCGGAGGAACCAGTTCCTCGGATCTGATACTGACAGTTCCGGAGGGTAAGTCAGTCCTTGAGCCCAGCATCATGCAATGGGTGATGGACCGCGAGAAGGAGCTCCTGGCAAACTACGGCGCAAAAACTAATCCCGGCCATTTTGCGGGTTCGGCATCCAGCATAGGGGACTTTTTTGTGCGAACCATGGGGGCGCTACCCAAGGACGCAGCAACAGCTGATGCTATTCTGAAGAAGATGGACCAAAGGAATTGGATCAACAGTGTCTCCGTTGATCGCACACAGATGCACATTTCGACGAAGGCTGTCTCGGCGGAAGCTCAGGATAAAGCGGTCATGAATGATGACAACAGAAAAGTGTTTGCCAATCCGCCCGAGGGAACCGAGGTCATATTGACAGGTACTACTCTGCAGAACCCGAAAATGCTTAAGGATATAGAGGACGGCCGTACCAAGTTCACCTATATCGGGCTGGGGTTCATCATCGCCATGTTGCTGATATGCTTCAGGTTCAAGGTTTCGAGAGTTTTGGTGGCTGTCCTGCCTGTTATCCTGATTCTGGGCTGGTCCACGGCCATCATGTATGCTCGGGGTATGCATATAACCACCGTCATGGCGGTAATGCCGGCCCAGGTGATGGGAATCGGCGTAGAGTTCACTGTCCTGATCTTGATGCGCTACTATGAGGAGCGAGATAAGGGTGGACTGCCCATGGATTCCATGGTCACGGCCATGAGCCGGATCGGGCGGGCCATCATCGTTTCGGGAACGATGGTCGCTATAGGCTTTGGCTCGATGTGGTTCGCTTTCGATTATCCCAAGTTGAGCGCTTTCGGATGGATTACGATTTGCGATATGATACTGATCTTACTCAGCTCGCTGGTTTTGTTGCCGGGCATTGTGGTTAAATTCGATGACTGGCGGGATCGCAACAAGAAGGTTGCCGTACCAGTCAAATAGCGTGTTGATGACATAGCTGACATGCTGGACTGAAAGTGCCACCCAGACACTCGCGGGCCAGCAGCGTTGGCTTGTCGCCCCTTTTTTGTGCGACGGGGACTGTCTCGATATGAACGGGACAGTCCCCGGTATTTTTATTCACGTGACAGCTTTGCGGATAGCCTTATTCCGTCGAAGGTCTGGTCAAGTGGTATCAACTCCCGGCTTTTCCTGTCTCACTCGATCAGATGTTGCTTATGTGCTTATTACCTAGTAACAAGCCGGACTCACAACTGTTTTTGCTCCTCAGAACCATCACGCGAGGAGACTGCCGGATGATTCGAAAGCCAAAGTAGTGTATACTATGTATTTGTGAACCCAGAGACTGCCGGGGAGACTGCGGTTACCCTGGGACACGGCGGTGTCAGGCATCTTTGAACTCAGTACGGATTGAAGGATAAACAAGATGGAACATGAGGAGAAAGCGGAGCGCCTGGCAATGCTGCGCCATTCGGCGGCTCACGTGATGGCACAGGCGGTTCAGTCAATATTTCCCGGAGTGAAGTTCGGCATCGGGCCGGCGACCGACGATGGCTTTTATTATGATTTTGATGTAGCTAAACCGCTAACTCCCGAAGACCTCAGTAGCATTGAGGAGAAGATGCGCCAGTCTATTGCTGCCGATGTTCCCTTCCTCAAAGAGGAGATGGGCAAGGAAGCGGCGCGCTCGATATTCCAGTCGCAGCCCTACAAGATCGAGTTGATTGACGGTCTGGAGGAAGAGACGGTCACCCTCTATCGGCAGGGGGATTTCACCGACCTCTGCCGCGGCCCTCATGTAGTATCCACAGGTCAAATTGGGGCTTTCAAGCTGCTGAGCATCGCTGGTGCTTACTGGCGTGGCGATGAGCGCAGATCGATGCTGCAGCGAATCTATGGCACAGCGTGGGAGACGGCAGAAGAGTTGCAAAAACATCTTGCCTGGCTGGAAGAGGTCGAAAAGCGCGATCACCGCAAGCTGATCAAGCAGCTGGACCTGATCAGCTTTCACGAGGAGTCCGGGCCCGGTCTGGCTTACTGGCACCCTAAAGGCGGTCGCATTCGAGTGTTGATCGAGGATTACTGGCGCAAACTGCACTATGAGGGCGGCTATGACATCATTTTCACCCCGCATATTGGGCGCTCACATTTGTGGGAAACTTCCGGGCATCTTGGTTTCTACAAGGACAGCATGTATTCGCCCATGGATATCGATGGGCAGGATTACTTTATCAAGCCGATGAATTGCCCGTTTCATATCAAGATTTATAAATCCCGGCTGCGTTCCTACCGGGAATTGCCGCTGCGTTGGGCGGAGCTGGGTACGGTTTATCGTTATGAGCGCAGCGGTACGCTTCATGGACTCATGCGGGTGCGCGGCTTCACTCAGGATGACGCGCATATCTTTTGTATGCCGGAGCAGATTGAGGACGAGATTCTTCGGGCGCTGGACTTCTGTACTAATTTGCTCAGATCGTTTGGGTTTGAGGACTTCAAGGTGGAGCTGAGCGTGCGGGACCCTCAGAATCTAGGGAAGTACGGAGGCAGTGATGCGATGTGGGATCAGGCCGAGGGATCGCTGGTTCGGGCGCTGAAAGCGCGGAACTTCGATTACGTCCGGCGGGAAGGAGAGGCCGTTTTCTACGGTCCCAAGATCGATGTCAAAATCAAGGATGCGTTGGGAAGATCGTGGCAATGCTCGACTATCCAGTTCGATTTCAACCTGCCGGAGCGCTTCGATATGACTTACATCGGCGTGGATGGCAAAGAGCATCGCCCCTATATGGTCCATCGCGCTTTGATGGGGAGCCTGGAGCGATTCTTCGGAGTTCTCACTGAGCACTATGCCGGGGCTTTTCCGGTCTGGCTTGCTCCGGTGCAGGTGCAGATCATACCGATTGCCGATCGTCATCTGGACTATGTTCAGAAAGTTGCCGGTGAATTGAGGAAAGAGGGTTTACGCGTGGAAGTCGATGACCGCAAAGAGCGAATGAATCTCAAGATCAAGGATGCCCAGCAAGCCAAAATACCCTATATGGTCATTATCGGTGATGCTGAGGTTCAGGAATCGACGATCAGTGTCCGGCTGCGAAATGGAGAGAATCTTAAATCTCAATCGCTGGAGGCATTCAAAGATCGCGTGAAGGCTGCTATAATATCTAAGCGAGAGCTTTGACATATTCAAAGGATTATGCTATAAAGTTGACTACATGCTGATTTGGCTCATTCAGGTTGAAAAGGGGGAAGAATAGTCAAGAAATATACCGCAGCTCAACCAACCAAGCAATATCGCATTAACCAGTGGATCCGGGCCAGGGACGTGAGGGTGATTGGTGAAGAGGGAGAACAGCTGGGAGTGATGCCATTAGTGGATGCCCGGAGGTTAGCGGATGAGAGAAGTCTCGATTTAGTGGAAGTGGCTCCGGGCTCCGATCCGCCGGTCTGTCGGTTGCTGGATTTTGGCAAGTTCAGGTATGCTCAGGCCAAAAAGGAACGCCAGGCCAGCAAGGCTCAGAGGTCAACAGGTGGGCTTAGAGAAATCAGGATGCGCCCCAAAATCGGGCAGCATGATATCGAATTCAAAGTCAGAGCAATCAAAAAACTTCTTGAAGAAGGAAATAAGGTTAAGGTCCTGGTCATATTCCGTGGTCGGGAGATCGCCCATCCGAATCTAGGTAAAGAGATCCTGGATGGTGTACTGGAAACCTTGGGGGATTCAGCCAAGGTGGAAAGAGCATTGGGTATGGAAGGACGGAGTATGACGGTGATTTTGTCATCGGGAAAGCAAGCAAAAGTGGAACCAAAAGGGGAAAAGAATGCCGAAACTGAAAACCCGTAAGTCGCTGCAGCACCGTTTCCGCGTCACGGGAACGGGCAAAATTATGCGTACCAAGATTGGCAAGAGCCATCTGAGGCGTAACAAAAGCAAACGAACCCTGCGAGTCTATTCGCAGAGCTTGGAAGTAGACCACGTCGATGTCAAGAGAATGAAAAGCGTTTTCCCCAAGGGGCTAAGATAAGGAGACATCATGCCACGAGTTAAGGGCGGAACAACCACTCGGCAGCGCCACAAAAAGGTGCTGCAACTTACCAAGGGACACAGGGCATCAAACAGCACGCTCTATCGAAGGGCGCATGAGTCGATGCTCCATTCGCTGAGCTACTCTTATCGCCACCGCCGAGAGCTTAAGAGAGATATGCGTGGTCTCTGGATTATGCGCATTAATGCTGCGGCCAGAGAGAATGGCATGCCTTACAATCGGTTCATGCACGGTTTAACTGAAGCAGGCGTGTCCATCGATAGGAAGATGCTGGCTGACCTGGCGGTGAGAGATTCTGCGGCGTTTACAAAGCTGGTGGAAGTGGCCAAAGGGGCGAAGTAGCAGCTTCCTTACCGAGACGATAAAAAGCCCCCGCAAGGGGGCTTTTTTCATGGGCAGGCGGGAGTTTCGGGAATCAGGATTCGGGTTGAGGTCCTGAAGTTGACCCTTCCGGCAAGCCTGACTATAATACAACCAAACGGAGAAAGCCATGATCAAAGCGCTGGAAGAACTCAAATCCCGATCACTGGATGATCTGGGGAAGATCAGTGATCTGAAGGGCATGGAGGGATGGCGGGTCACCTACATGGGTCGGAAGGGAGAACTGACTCAGGTGCTTCGAGGTCTTTCCGCTCTGGCGATAGAACAGAGGAAGGAAGCGGGGGCTAAAGCCAACCAGCTTAAGGCGCTTCTGGAAGAAAAACTGGCTCAGAAGGAAGAGGTCCTCAAGAAGGAGGAGTTGAAGAAGCGCCTCGAAGAATCGCGCATCGATGTCACTCTCCCCGGCTATCCTGTCCGGCTCGGTCGCCTTCATCCTACTACACAGATACTCCGAGAGGCTTGCGCCGTCTTCACTGCGATGGGTTTCGAGGTTGTGGAGGGCCCGGAGGTGGAGACGGACCAGTATAATTTTGAAGCTTTGAACATCCCCAAAGATCATCCGGCGCGAGACATGTGGGATACCCTGTGGATGGACTACCAGAACGAGAAGGGCGAAAGGCCCTTTCTTCTGCGCACTCACACGTCGCCGATGCAGATCAGGTTCATGGAGAAGCATCAACCGCCTATCCGAGTGGTCATGCCCGGGAAGGTTTACCGCTATGAGGCTACCGACGCGCGGCATGAATCGATGTTCCATCAACTGGAAGGTTTGGCGGTAGATAAGGGCATCACCATGGCTGATCTCAAGGGCACGCTTTACGAATTCGCCCGCCAGCTTTTCGGGCTTGACCGGAAGGTCCGGTTCCGATGCGATTACTTTCCTTTTGTCGAACCCGGCGTCGAGATGGCTATCGACTGCTTTATCTGTAAGGGTAAAGGGTGTCGGGTTTGCAGCGGCGAGGGATGGATCGAAATCTTGGGCGCTGGAATGGTCCACCCCGATGTTTTGCGGCGGGTAAACTATGACCCCGATATCTACACCGGCTTTGCCTTCGGCATGGGACTTGAGCGCGTTCCGATGCTCAAATACGGCATCGACGATATCCGGCATTTTTACGCCAATAACCTTCGCTTTCTGGAACAATTCTGAGGTCGGTGGAAGAGAGTGACCATCTCTCCGGAACCACTTAAGATTGTCGGCATTCTGAACATCACTCCTGACTCCTTCTCCGACGGCCATCGATATCTGGATACGGAAGCCGCAATCCAAAAAGGGCTGAGCCTGATCGCTGAAGGGGCGGATATGGTGGATATCGGGGCGGAGTCCAGTAATCCCGACGGCGCAAAAGTTTCGGCCGAAGAAGAAATCGGGCGACTTGCGCCGGTGATCAAGACCCTCAAAAAACACGGTGTCCGAATTTCCATCGATACCTACAAGCCGGAGGTGATGGAACAAGTCATCTCCCTTGGGGTAGACATGATCAACGATATCACTGGCCTGCGAGACCCGGCAGCAATTGAAGCAGTTCGGAAGGCCAACATCCCGGTGGTGATCATGTTCGCCCGAAATCTTGATCCTCACGCTGAACGAGCACAGCGCGATCACCAGACCGTCCTGGCCGAGATCATCGATTTCTTCCGTCAGCGGCTCGAAGTCCTGCACCAAGCCGGAATCGCCGCCGACAAAATCATCATCGATCCGGGCATGGGGTTATTCCTGGGAGGCAACCCGGAGCCCAGCCTGATGGTCCTGC
Organism: Dehalococcoidia bacterium; assembly: GCA_028711995.1. Taxonomy (NCBI): domain Bacteria; kingdom Bacillati; phylum Chloroflexota; class Dehalococcoidia; species Dehalococcoidia bacterium. The sequence goes on from JAQTRE010000082.1 coordinate 8,963, forward strand.
GGCATATCGAGTTGCTCAAGGAATTCGGGCATCCTATCTACCTCTCCACTTCGCGCAAGTCATTTATCGGAAGGGTGCTGGATCGGTCGGTTCAGGAAAGGGGAATCGGGACACTAGCCACCGAGATATGGGGTTATCTTCATGGCGTGAGCTATATCCGAACCCATGAACCCCAGCCGTTACGTGATGCCATTCGGATGATCCGGGCGATTGAGCAGGTGGAGTGAGGCAAGTGTCATTCTGAATGGAGCAAGGCGGAGCGAAGAATCTTAAGAGATATGTATCGGCCAAGAGATTGTTCGCTTTGCTCAGAATGACATGACTTCCATTATCGGGTTGACCGGACACACAGAAGCGCGATGAGCAACGAAGCCTATTTCACCCCAGCGAATCTACACCGGAAAGCTCGCATGATGCTGGCGGATTTGCAGGGATGCAGAGCCAGGCACAACCAAACGCTTGACCCGAAACGCTCCGCCCTGCTGGTGATCGATATGCAGCGGTATTTTGTGGATGAGTCTTCCGGGGCATATCTCTCTGCCTCGGCGGCCATCATCCCTGGCATCTTGAGGGTGATCGACTGTTTTTCTCACGCGGGCTCACCGATCTTTTTCACCCGCCATTTGAACACCGACGTCAATGCCGGGATGATGTCTTCATGGTGGCATGGCGATCTAATTCGGCCGGAAGATCCCCTGAGCGAAATCAGCCCCCGGTTCGACGTCTCCAAGGGGACGGTGATCGAAAAGAGCCGATACGATGCGTTTTACCAGACTCAATTGGGAGAGATACTTCACGGACAGAATATCAACCAGGTAATTATTTGCGGAGTGATGACGCATCTCTGCTGCGAGACCACTGCCCGTTCGGCGTTCATGAGGGGATTTGAGGTCTTCTTTGCCGTCGATGGAACGGCCACTCAAAACGAAGCTTTTCATCGGGCGGCGCTCTTGAATCTGGCACATGGCTTTGCCGTGCCGGTTTTGATTGAGGAGATCGTTGCTGGTTTTGCTAATATCAGCACAAGAAGCTGAACAATCCGTTCATGATGAGCTGCGTCGAATCATAACGGATTATCAAGACAGCCCTTCAACATTGCCAGGGCGAACGGAATACAGTTCACTCTTATGAATATGCAAGACGTTGTAGTCATCGGGGCGGGGCCGGGAGGAATCGCCGCTGCCATCCAACTCAAGCGCTATGGGATTGAACCGCTTTTGCTGGAGAAAGATCGAATCGGCGGGCTGCTGCTCAATGCTCATCGGGTGGAGAACTACCCCGGATTCCCTGAGGGAATTGCCGGGATCGATCTGGCCGGGCTTTTTGAAGCTCAACTGAAGGGGATCGGAGTGAGAGTCTGCTTTGAAGAAGTGCTTCGCCTCGACTACGAGGACGCTTTTCTTATCCAGACTCGCAAACAGGTGCTTCGTTCCCGAATCGTGGTGATCGCTTCCGGCACCAAGCCAAAGGAAATCGACTTTCCCTGCGATGCGCCGGAGAGGGCTTTTAGTGAAATCAGGCCGATCGCCAATGTTGCAGGCAGAAGAATCGTCATCATCGGTGCGGGAGATGCAGCCTTCGACTACGCTCTGAATCTTGGCCGGAAAAACGAGGTGTTGATTCTGAACAGGAATCAGGGCCCGAAATGTCTGCCTCTTCTCCAGGAGAGGGTTCAACAGATTTCCAGTATTGTCTATAGGGAGGACTCCAGAGTCAGGGCGGTCAAGCGCACGGCAGAAGGAGTCATTGTCAGCTACGCTAATCAGGCCGGGGAGTGTGAACTTCAAGCTGATTATGTTATATTTGCTATTGGCAGAACCGCTCAGACCGACTATCTGGCTCCGGGCCTCAAAGAGCGAGTCCCCGATCTGGAGAAGCGCGGTCTGCTTTACTTTGTGGGGGATGTGAAAAATGGCATCTTTCGGCAGACTTCCATTGCTGTGGGAGATGGAATGCAGGCGGCAATGAGGATTTACCAGAGACTGCAGGAGACCGGATCATGCGAATCGTGAACGCTCCGCAAAGAGAGGATGTTGCCACTGTCCATATCCTCGATATGGGAGAGGGCAGGCTGGTGGAGTGCGTGGAATCGACCCAGCCGCCGCTGACGAGGGATCAGAAGTGGGTGCTGATCGTCTCCGTTCTCTTCGGTTGTCCGGTGCAATGCCTGATGTGCGATGCCGGCGGTAGTTACAGCGGAAAGCTGTCAGCGGAGCATATTTTTGAGCAGATCGACTACCTCATCCGCAGCAGATATCCCGATGGCATCATTTCATCTGAGAAGTTCAAAATTCAGTTCGCCCGGATGGGGGAACCGGCGCTCAATCCGGCGGTGATTGACGTGCTCGACCAAATCCAGGATCGTTATTACATTCCGGGCTTTGTGCCCTCGATATCCACGATTGCGCCCACGGGGACAGAAGGGTTTTTTGAGCGGCTTCTGGAGCTCAAATGCCGCAACTATACCGGGGGCCGGTTTCAGCTTCAATTCTCCATCCATACCACCGATGAGAAACTGCGCGACTGGCTCGTCCCCGTCAAGAAATGGGGGTTTTCTCAAATCGCCGAATACGGCTCTAGGTTTCACCGGGACGGCGATCAAAAGATCACCCTGAACTTCGCCCTTGCCGAAGGCATGCCTGTGAACGCGGCAGTTCTTTTGAAGCATTTCTCTCCGGGAAAGTTCATCCTGAAAGTCACCCCTGTCAATCCCACCCAAAGGGCTTCCGAAAATGGCCTAGTGTCCTATATCGACGCGTATGCCTCGGACCGCGGCTATGAGGTGATTGAAAACCTGCGCGCCGCCGGATATGAGGTCATCCTGAGCATCGGAGAGGTGGAGGAGAATCGCATTGGAAGCAACTGCGGGCAGTATGTGATGAAGCGTCGGGATTCAGTATTCAGGGAACGGCCAAATTTGATTGCGGAGGTGGCGTTGTGACCCCAAAGTTCATCTTGACGGACTATGTGGACAAGGTCATGGCAGGTGCCGTCTATGACAAGCTGGAGGATGGCTTCTTTAGCGGCCGCATTCCGCTGTGCAAGGGAGTAATAGCGTTCCGGCCAACCCTGCGCGATTGCGAGGATGAATTGCGCTCCACTCTGGAGGATTGGATATTGCTCGGTCTCAAGTTGGGCCATCCCCTGCCGGTGATCGATGGCATTGATCTGAATAAGGAGCCAAGATGTGAGTCCGTGGGGGCCGTGTAAACAGCGCGTATTTATTCGCAAGCTCCGCAAATTGGGGTTTGGCGGGCCCTTTCAAGGTTCGCGCCATCGATTTATGGTCTTTTCCAAACACCGACTGACGGTGCCATCAAACCCGGAATACTCAACCCCTCAACTCCGGATGCTCCTCCGCGAGGTGGAAGAGATCATCGGAAGAGAAGTCACAGAACGGGAATGGGCTGATTTATAATAAAAGAGTTGATGACAAATTTCATCGAGGTTGAAAAATGAAAGTTTCGCTCAAATGGCTCAAAGATTATGTGGATATCCGGATGCCGCCGGAGGAGCTGGCGGAGAAGCTGACCATGATTGGCCTTTCCGCGGCCGATATCAAGACCATTGGCGCTAACTGGCAGAATGTGTTCGTGGGGGAGATCACCGGGATCGGGCCGCATCCCAATGCGGATAAACTGCGTCTGGCTGCTGTCACCCTGGGGCAGGAGCCAATCACTGTGGTCTGTGGCGCGCCCAATATTGCCATCGGGCAGAGGATCGCCTTTGCCGGAGTGGGAGCCAAGCTCTTTGACGGCCACTCCGGGAAGTATATGGAACTCAAGCCCGCCAAAATCCGTGGCGTGCAATCGGAAGGGATGGTCTGCTCTGAGAAGGAGCTCGGAATTTCCGATAGTCATGAGGGAATTCTGGTGCTGGCCTCGGATG
>JAQTRE010000083.1 GCA_028711995.1 Dehalococcoidia bacterium
GCCGATCACGTTCAGAACATCTCTGTAATGCGCGCTCACCCCGAAGGCCAGCAAACGCTGGCCTCGTTTCCTGGACCTCACATTCAACTTGACCAGCATGCTGGCGCCGAGGCCGTTCATCTTCTGAACCGCACTGAAATCCAGGATCATATAGCGAGTTTTACCTGGTAAATCCGGCGCACACACCTCCAGAAACGGCCCTTCATCAAGATTGGTCAGTTCCAAGGGAAGCTCAATCAAGCATGCAGTGTCACCCAGTCTTTCAGTATTCATAATGACCTCCTTTCCCAAAGACGCCTCATCTCTAAGAGGCAGCCCCAGCCATGGCTCCCCCGAAGACCTGCCAGGCCAGCACCGATTTGGCCGTCAAACTCAGAAGAACATACATTGCCTCGCCAAAAAGGTAATCCTTCCACGGTCCCACCTTCTTGTACTGGAGGGCCATGTTGATGGCGAAAAGAGAGTAGAGAAAGAAAAGCGACCCCATGATGAAATAGACAAAAGTCGGCACCGGCCCGCTGTTGGCTGCTCCGACGAAATAAATGAAGATGCCGATCCAGGGGGCGATCCCGGCGATACAACCGCAATAGAAGGCAGTCCAGTTGGTTTTTTGAGTGGTCTGGTTGTGAATCTCCATCATCAGGCCGAAGAGGTTCATCGCGGCGGTCAAGGCGAAAATGCCGAACAAGGCGGCGATATCGAAAACGCCGCTGAGCATCGCGATCAGCACGAGCATCAGGGAGGCGCTGAAGGCATACTCAACCCACCGGGCATAGTTGATGCCGCGCTTCAGATTTCTGGAATACCAGCCGAAACCGATAGAGGAAACAAAGAAATGGGCCAGCGCAGAAATGAAGAGGAATGCGGCCACCAGAGGGCCGATCTGCAGATGGACGATGTCCTCGGTGACGGCCTGAGAGGTATTCGTTCCCGCCGAAGAATGCAGAAACGAACTTCTGATCGGCAAAGAGTAAGTGTTGCTGAGGATCAGGATAAGCGTTCCCTGGATCAGATGGAACACTCCCATTATCAGATTGTACTTCCGCAGCCTGGAGAGTTTGGCCTCAATCCCCATGGGGTCCTCCTTTCCTTTTTTGCCGATCAACACCCGGCTAACATCCGGCGCCAATCAGAGGTAAGACCTTGTCCACATGGAAAAAGACGACGTGCCGCGTCAGATTATTGCCATGCATGGAGTAGTCGCACCGGCGGCAAATCTGTTCCACCAGTTCGTCCAGGGATTCTTCTTTGGTTTTGGTTAGATAAAGCCTTTTGCCTTGATATCCCTGCCCTGCCTCGATGAAAAGGTAGACCGCGTGAGGGTTCGACTGCAGGTTCTTGTGAGTCAGCCGCTCAGCCATGACAAAGGCCACCGTATTGGCTTCCATTAAATGCGGTCTGGCATAGATGGCCGCATCCACCACGCCTGATGAATCGGCTGTTGACAATACGCCATGCCCTTGAGTTTTATCGAAGTACTCGCCGAGATCCATTGCTCACCTCCTCCAATTCGTGGGCTTTTCGGTTTGGTTTCAGGCTGCAAACAATCGGTGCGAATCAGTGGTGACGTAATATACCATATCCTTTCCGCAACAGTCAAACCGCGTCTTTTCTAATCCGAAAATGAGCCTGAATGGGTCATCTTGCGTTAAAAGAGACTAGGAGTAGACAAATCATGAAAACTGAGGTAACATAATACACGCATGATTACGGAGTTAGGAAGGTAAGCAATTTGGCACACAGCAGTTCAGCAAAGAAAAGGGTCCGTTCTTCTCTGAAAAAGAACCGTCGAAATCGACCGGTTCGGACGCAGTCCAGGTCCTGCGTTGTCAAGGCGGATAAGCTCATCAGTGATGGCAATCTGGATGCTGCCGAAGCAGCAGTGAAGGAAGCAATCAGTATTCTTGATAAGACGGCCCGCAAAAAAGTAATTCACCCGAACTGTGCAGCCCGCCGTAAATCACGCTTGGTCAGGCAGCTTAAGGCAGCTCAAGCGCAGGCTTCTGCCAAGAACAAGTAAGAGCTAGTACCGGATCTCAAGAACATCAGAACGCTGCTCCTTGTGGAGCAGCGTTTTTGTTTAGGTGTAATTTCTGGAGAGGGCGGAACAAATCGAGCTCCCCAGAGGACATTCCCCAATTCCCCATCGCGGAAAATTCAAGGCTACCATTCAGCGCTCCCTTGCGGTAAAATCTAAGGAAAAGCTGGACTGTGGAGCAAAATTAAGTGAAATTGATCATCGGGCTGGGAAATCCGGGGCAAGCCTACGTGAACTCTCGTCACAACCTCGGCTTCCAGTGCATCAACCTGTTCGCTCGCAAACAGGGAATCGCTTTTGCCAAGCAGCAATCCAAAGCCAAGATCGGAACAGGGGAAATCCTGGGCCAAAAGGTGATCTTGGCCAAGCCCCGAACTTTCATGAATCTCAGCGGCGAGTCGGTCGCTCCCCTGATGCGATTCTACAAAATCGACCTAGCTGACCTTCTGGTGATCTATGATGACATCGACCTTCCGCTAGGCAAAATTCGCATTCGAGAGAAAGGAAGTGCAGGTGGGCATAACGGCATGAAGTCCATCATCGCGCACCTGGGAAGTCAGGATTTCCCCCGCCTTAGAGTCGGAATCGGGACGATCCCTACAGATGATCCGTCGCGCCCGCCTCAAGCGGCGCGAACTCCTCACTATGTTCTGGGACACTTCACCTCCGGAGAGAGAACCGTTGTGGATGAAGTCTGCCAACGGGTCGATGAGGCAATCGGCTGTATCATCATCGACGGAATCATCACGGCAATGAATAAATACAACGCCGAATAGTGAAACCATGCACGTACACGGCATCGACATCGTGGAGATATCCCGCATCGCAGAAGCCATGGATTCATGGGGCAACCGTTTTCTTCGGCGGGTGTATACCGATGGCGAGATCGAATGCTGCCGGGGTCGCGTTCCATCGCTTGCTGCTCGCTTCGCCGCCAAAGAGGCGGTGATGAAGGCTCTGGGAACGGGAAACATCGGCATCTCGTGGCATGATATCGAAATTCTGGCCGATTCCAACGGCGCTCCCCTGATTCATCTCGGCGGAGGGGCTCGATCACGGGCTGCCGAACTGGGGATCGAGGGTTTGACCATCGCGCTTTCACATTCCAGAGAGTATGCCATCGCCTCGGTTATAGGAGGAAAGCAATGAAGGTTGTTACCGTTGAACAGATGATAGAACTGGAACGCCGTAGCGGTGAAGTGGGTACCCCCCCGGAGATTCTCATGGAGAATGCCGGCCTGGCTGTAGCCAGAAGGGTCCTGCACGTTCTGGGGGATGTCGTCGATCGCTCCATTATGATTCTGGTTGGACCTGGGAACAACGGCGGGGATGGGTTGGTGGCTGGGCGGCACTTGCACGACTGGGGAGCAGACGTCTATCTGTACCTCTTCAATCGCAATACCCGGAATGACAAGAACTTCTCCCTTGACCAAGAGCGGGGCATCTGGTGGATGGATGCCGCTATCGACAAGGATTTCCCGGCTTTCGATAAGGCACTCTCCTCTTCCGATCTGGTCATCGACTCCCTGTTCGGAACCGGAAAGACACGGCCGATGGAAGGCATTCTGAAGCAGGCGCTGGAACGGGTGAAAAGGGAGAAAGAGATTCGGCCCGGACTGAAGATTCTGGCGATGGACCTACCCTCGGGCCTGAACGCGGATACCGGAGCCGTTGATCCTGCCTGCCTCACACCCGATTTGACGGTCACTCTGGGCTATGCCAAGATTGGGCTTTTCCAGTTTCCCGGGGCAGCCAAATTGGGCCGACTTGAGATTGCTGACATCGGCATTCCGGCCGATCTGGCGGAAGGTATAACAACTGAACTCACCACAGCAGGTATGGTCCGATCCCTTCTGCCTCCTCGTCTTCTCGACGCCAACAAGGGGACCTTCGGTCGATTACTGGTGGTAGCAGGGTCGATCAACTACGTCGGCGCGGCGTATCTCGCCTGTGAAGGGGCGATGCGGGTGGGAACAGGGTTGGTGACTCTGGCGATGCCTGAGAGCCTGCACCCCATTCTGGCCGGCAAGCTCACCGAAGCCACCTATATGCCGTTGCCCGAAACCAAACGGGGCATTATTAGCAGCGAAGCAGCGCCTGTTATTCGGGAACAGCTGACCAAATATGATGCAATGCTTTTGGGATGTGGGCTGGGACAGGACACCGCAACGGTCGAATTCGTCCGGGAACTCCTCCTCTCCGGCTATGAGAACCTCCCCAAGATCATCGATGCCGACGGGCTGAACATTCTGACTCAAATCCCCCAGTGGTGGCAGAAATTGGGAGCCAGGGCAATTTTGACCCCTCATCCGGGCGAGATGTCGCGACTTACCGGCATGTCGATCGCTGAGATACAAAACGACCGCTTGACAACGGCCCTGAAGGCCTCCAAATCCTGGGGCCAGACGGTCGTTCTGAAGGGAGCCCATACGGTGATTGCTTCACCGGACGGGAAGACCAGAATCAGCGGGGCAGCCAATCCCGGTCTCGCTTCAGCGGGAACCGGGGATGTTTTGGCGGGAGCTATTGCCGGAATGATGGCCCAAGGGCTTCAGCTATTTGATGCCGCTACCTGCGGCGTTTATCTTCATGCCGCTGCCGGAGAACTGGTGAAAGCAGAGCTTGGCGATGCCGGCATGATTGCCAGCGATCTCCTGCCCAAGCTGCCACTGGCAATCAAGGAACTGAGATACAATCTGCCGTTGTGAATCCTTTGGTAGTAGGCAAATGAGGGCATAAGGTATAAAGGGCATGGGAAAAGGACGGCAGCGGGTTGGGCTATACAAAGAGAAAGCTGGCTTGTCAATTCATTCGGTGGGTAACGCCTTGACCTCGCTATCGAGTCTTTGACCTAACCGGTCCTCTTCAATATCAAGATCATAACGCATCTGAAGGCCTAGCCAGAACTGAGCCGATGTGCCGAAGTACCTGCCCAGACGAAGCGCGGTATCTGCCGTAACCGAGCGTTCTCCGTGGATGATTTGGTTGATGCGGCGAGGGTGAACGGTGATATCCTTTGCCAGGCGATACTGGCTGATGCCCATCGGCTCCAGGAACTCCTCCCTGAGAATCTCGCCGGGGTGAATTGGGGAAATCTTCTCATCCATTTCGCTACTCCTAATGATAGTCGGTGATTTCAACATCGCAAGCACCGCCATCTTTCCAGACAAAGCAAATTCGCCACTGGTCATTGATACGAATGCTATACTGACCTTTCCGATTGCCTTTCAAGTCTTCCAGATGGTTGGTTGAGGAACACGCAAATCATCCGACTCTGATAGTAGCATGTCTTGCTAATAGCGTCAATCGCTATCATCGAGTCGATGCCCGTTGTAGGACAGGGCAATATCACAAAAGGATGTGGAGTCTGTCTCCGATGTTCCCCACCCAAAAACTACGGGCATTTTGATGCGAAACTACGCATCCATACGAATGTCCTCACCCCATATAAGTACTTACTATTAGATCAGCAAAAGTGGAAATACATAATCGGAGGATTGCATATATGGCTTACAAGATAACGGATGAGTGCATTTCCTGTGGTGCCTGCGAGGCAGAATGCCCCAATGAAGCCATCACGGAAGGCTCATCGATCTTCATCATCAATCCGGATAAATGCACCGAATGTGTGGGGGCTAATAACTCCTCGCAATGCGCAGCAGTATGCCCCGTGGATGCCTGTGTTGCCGATCCCAAGCACACGGAAAGCAAGAAACAGCTTCTGGAGAAATGGCGAAAGATACACTCCGGCAAGGAGCCGAGCCCGGGCACTTATTAGACAGTTATTTGGCGGTTGAACTCCCCCTCGTCCCCCTCTTTCTGAAAGAGGGGGACGAGGGGGTAAACATAGCACCAGACCTGTCTCAAAGAATAAGAAAGGAGGGCGAAATGTTCGATACCATCATCGTCTGCCTGGATGGATCGCCGCTGGCTGAGCAGATCCTTCCCTATGCCGCCGAGCAAGCCCGACGATTCGGGAGCAAAGTCATCCTTTTCCGTGTGATTACAGCCACTGACGCCGTGCTGGTACCCACCACCCCAACCGGCGAACCCCTGACAATGGCATCCCAGGTATCGCCCGAACTGATAGACCGGGAAACCAAAGAGGCCAACGATTATCTCTGCAAGGCGGCAATACCGCTGGAGGAAATCGGGCTGAAACCGGAAATAGTCACCCTGTTTGATCCACTGCCCGGTGCGGCGATAGTCGACTATGCCAATCAACACCAGGTCGACCTCATAGCCATCGCCACTCACGGACGCAGCGGGTTCAAGCGGGCGGTATTCGGCAGTGTGGCGGATTATGTGCTCCGGGAGTCTCACCTGCCGGTGCTGCTGATCAGCCCTCGTGAGGAAAAATCATAGGGAAAAGCCAGCGGTAATGCGGAGAGACTTCCCGTGCATTCAATGACGAACCGATCCGCCACTGACAGAAAGGCATTTCAGGTCTGATCAAGGGGAGACATTTCAATGAAAAGTTCGGTTCGGTTGATCCGAATCTTCGGCATCGATATCGGAGTGCACTACACGTGGCTCTTTATCTTCGGCTTGGTGGCGTGGTCGCTGGCGGATGGGTACTTCCCGGATTCTTATCCTGACTGGAGCACAACTGCCTACTGGATCACCGGGGTCATTGCCTCTTTCCTTTTGTTCGTGTCTGTCCTGGTGCATGAACTGGCGCATTCTCTGGTAGCTCGATCCCGAGGGTTGCCCGTTCGAAGCATCACGCTTTTCCTTTTCGGAGGGGTGAGCAATCTGGAGGAAGAGCCCAAAAGCGCCGGGGTGGAATTTGTTATGGCTGTGGTCGGGCCGCTTTCCAGCCTAGTGCTCGGCGGCATTTTCTGGGGAATCTGGCAAATGCTGAGCAACCAGGATACCCCTCCCGCGGGAATGCTTTCATACCTTGCCTGGATTAATGTTCTGCTGGCCGCATTCAATCTTCTCCCCGCCTTTCCTCTGGATGGCGGACGGGTTTTGCGCTCCATTCTATGGGGGGCCACCAAAAGTTTGCAGAGGGCAACTCACAACGCGTCAGTAGTGGGGGAGTTTTTCGGATGGGCGTTCATCGTCTTTGGCTTCTTTCAGGTTCTGGGAGGCAATTTCCTGGGAGGATTGTGGATCGCATTCATTGGGTGGTTTCTCACCAATGCCGCCGCTGCCAGCCGCCGTGAAATGACACTTCGCGAACACTTGAGCGGGGTAAAAGTCCGTGAACTGATGCAACCCAGCCCCGATGCCATCGATCCGAATGCGTCGGTCCGGGAATTGGTCGAGGAGATGTTTCGGCGACGTCACCACCGCGCTGTACCGGTCTGCCATGACAATCGCCCCGTGGGAATCGTGACGGTTACCGATATCAAAAAGGCGCCCCAGAATCAATGGACTATCAAAAAGGTCAGCGACATCATGACGCGCGAGCCGCTCTACAGTGTGAATCTGGAGGACGACCTGGAGGCTGCCTTCGCGCTCATCTCTCAACATGATGTCAATCAGGTGCTCGTTCTCCGGGATGCACAATGCGCCGGCCTGCTCAGTCGCGCCGATATCATCCAGCATCTCCGATTGAGCAGAGAATTGGGCGCAAAGCCCAAACCAGGGCAAGGCAATGCCTGATCTCTCGGGCATGGCTGTTGGGACGATTCTCAATCCTCGGATTCGGGCAAACGTATTTATTGCCTTTCCCGCCGCAGATGTGTAAGCTTATCCTTTAGGATAAGGCTATGGATTGCATTGTTCGCCCAATGGCCCTGGAAGACTTGCCCCAAGTGGTTGAAATCGAGAAGGGCTCTTTCCCCCAACCGTGGTCCCGGGATCTTTTTCACCACGAGTTAACAGCCAACCACATCTCTCGTTACATGGTTGTTTGCCAGGAACAAATAATTCTGGGATATATCGGGGTCTGGCTGATTGTCGGGGAGATTCACATCACTACGTTCGCCGTGCATCAGAATCATCGCCGCAAGGGTCTCGGTGAACTGCTCATCATAACAGCCATCGATCTGGCGCTGGAACATGGAGCTACACTTGTCACTCTGGAAGTCAGTGAGATGAATCTGGGAGCCCGTGCCATGTACAAGAAGTGCGGTTTTGTGGATGTGGGGCGACGACGGCATTACTACAGCGAGACCAACGAAGACGCTATCCTGATGAGCGCCGAAGATATTACCTCAGCCGCTTTTCAAGAGAAGTTCCAGCAATTGAAGACAGCCAATGTTGAGAAGATGAAACAAGAGGTCTCCGGTTAGGCTCCGGCATCGCTGAATCGATGTCTCTTTATAACTGATCCTTCACCTTTTCAGCCAACGCCCGAGTCATCCCAGAAACCGACGCAATATCATCGATGGAGGCTTCCCTGACCCCCCGGACCGATCCGAATCTCTTCAGCAACTCTTTCTTGCGTTGAGGCCCGATGCCCGGAACCTCGTCAAGGCCGGACTTGAGCCCCGCTCTGGTTCGGGTTCGGATATGATAGGAAATGGCAAATCGATGCGCCTCATCCCGGATTCGCTGCAGGAGGAAAAGCGCCTGGGAATTCGCTGGCAGGATCACAGGTTCTGCCTTGTGAGGTAGAAAAATCTCCTCGTTTTCTTTGGCGATGCTGGCTAACGGCATATCATCCATTCCCAGCTTGCTCATGACTTCCAAAATTGCATTGAGATGGCCGCGCCCTCCATCGATCAGTACCAGATCAGGCATTTTAGCCCAATCCGATACAGGCGAAGGGGGCTCGCTTCTTGTCCCTTTCCCAAAACGCCGCCACAGCACTTCCTGCATCATGGCGTAGTCATCAATGCCGGAAACCGACTTTATCTTGAACCGGCGATAGAGGGAAGGCTTGGGCTGACCTTCTTCAAATACTGCCATGCTGCCCACTGCTGCCGTCCCACGGATGTTCGATATATCATAGCACTCAATCCGCCTGGGCAATCGAGGCAACTCCAATCTGGATTTGAGTTCCTCCATCGCCGCGGCGGTTTTTCCGCTATCGGCCAGCCGCTTGATCTTCATCTGCTCCAGCGACTCTGTGGCATTCTCAGACACCATGCCCATCAGCTTCTTCTTCTCTCCCCGGCGCGGCACCAGCAATCGAACCCGGCAACCCCGCTTTTCCTGAAGCCAGTCCTGGATAAACAGGGCGTCCTCCGGTTCCGTCTGCAGAAGGATCGACGGCGGAACCGTTGCCCCGGAGCCATAAAACTGTTTAACGAAACTCCCCATGATTCGGTCGGGGCTCTCATCCTGGACGTTCTCCAGGGTGAAGCGCTCTTTCCCCAGTATCTTGCCGCCGCGGATGAAGAACACCTGCGCACAAGCCTCGTTTCTTTCCTGAGCGATGGCGATCACGTCTTCATCGATCTTGCTCCGGGACACCACCTTCTGCTGCTCAAAGATGTTTTCGATAGCCTGGATTTGATCCCTCAGCGAGGCGGCCTTCTCGAATTCCAGGTTCACCGATGCCTTTGACATGCTCTTTTTCAACTCTCGAATGACACGCTCATATTTTCCTTCCAGAAAGAGAGTGACCTGGTCGATGATTTGAAGGTATTCCTGAGAACTCACTGCTCCGATGCATGGCCCTGAACATCGTTTGATGTGGTATTTGAGGCAAGGGCGATTTTGCGTCCCTGTGATCTCCATCTTGCAGGTGCGATAAGGAAACAGCTTGTTCAACAAGCTCATGGTCTGGCGAAGGGAACTGGCGCTGGCAAAAGGCCCGAAGTAGCGGCTTCCATCCTCACTCAAGCGTCTGGTGATATGCACACGGGGCCAGGCTTCCGCCAGCGTAATCTTGAGATAGGGGTAACTCTTATCGTCTTTCAGCCTGACGTTGAAATGAGGCCGGTGCTTTTTAATGAGACTGTTTTCGAGGATGAAGGCTTCCTGCTCCGAACCGGTGATGATGAAATCGATATCCCCGATGCGGCCGACCAGCCGCTGAAGTTTCGGAGAAGAGGCCTGTGGGGAAAAGTAGGACCTTACCCGATGATGCAAATTGGCCGCTTTGCCAACGTAAATAACTGTCCCGCTGGTATCCCGAAAGAGATAAACTCCCGGCTTATCGGGAAGGGATCGGGATTGTTTCTCGGGCGTTTGCTCTGACATGGCATGTCGAGCTCTACTTTCGGCGTTTAAAGGCTTTCATGGGATTGCCCAGATGGATCATTCCCCGCTTCTTGTCTGCCTTGGCATCTTTAGCATCTTCGGCAATCCGGCTGACATTGTTGACGCCTCGCACCCTCTCCAGCTTGACGAACATCTGGCTCAGGTGCCCGATATCGGAAATCTCCACGGTGAGAAAGATGGAGACAGTGCCGTCATCGTGACTTTCACTTGAGATGGAGACGATATTGACCTTCGCTTCCGAAAGGATGTTGGTGATATCTTTCAGCAGGCCTACGCGATTTTCGGCCGATATGATAATGGGCACAGAATAGACCTGCTGGCGATGACCCCAGGCGACATCGATCATCCTTTCTTTGTCTTTCCCACTCATTATGTTGGGGCAATTCTTGCGATGGATGGTGACTCCCTTTGTCCGGGTAACAAAACCGATGATTTCATCGCCGGGAATCGGGTTGCAGCAGGGAGCAAGGTGCGTCAAGAGGTCACCCACGCCAAGCACTTGAATGCCCGTGGGCCCCTGGGTTCGTTTAGCGACGGCGGGAACGGGTGGCAGCTCTGGCTCTTCCTCCTTGGGAGCCATTCTGGGGCCGATCTGGTTAACGCTGATATCTCCAACGCCAAGCGCGATCAGAAACTCGTTGGCATCTTTGTATTCGAATAAGTCGGCGACTTCCTCCGCGCTCTTGTTCGTGCCCAGGCGCCTCATCGCCTTCTCGAAGAGTTCCCTGCCCCGATCGATGTTCTCGGCCCGATCCCTCTTTCTGAACCAGGCCCTGATTTTCTCTTTGGCATGACCGCTTCGCACATAACCCGATTCCGGATTCAACCAGTCAAGGCTGGGCCCGCGATCGGCTTTGGTGCTCAGAATTTCCACCACATCCCCATTCTGAAGCTGATAGGTGAGAGGAACAAGCCTTCCGTTGACCTTGCCTCCGGTACAGCGATGACCCAGCTCGGTGTGCACCCGATAGGCAAAGTCGAGAGAGGTCGATCCTTGAGGCAACTCTTTGATCTCACCGTTCGGAGTGAAAACATAGACTTGATCCTTGAAAATATCGGTCTTGAGTGACTCCACAAAGACCGCCCCGCTGACATCCTGCTGCCACTCCATGATCTGCCTGAACCAGGCCATCTTCTCTTCAAAACGGTTATCCTTTTTGGCGCCTTCTTTATAGCGCCAGTGGGCGGCCACACCGTATTCGCTGGTGCGGTGCATCTCGTAGGTTCGAATCTGTATTTCCAGCGGTTTGCCCTCAGTGGCGATCACCGTAGTATGAAGGGATTGGTACAGGTTTCCTTTTGGATTGGCGATGTAATCATCAAACTGCCCGGGCAAAGGATGCCAGAGGTGGTGAACAATGCCCAGCGCATTATAGCAATCGGGAACCGTTTCAAGCAGCACGCGAACGGCCATGAGATCATAGATTTCACTGTATTCCTTGCCCTGTTTGGCATATTTCTTCATCTTGGCATGAATACTGCGGACGCTTTTGGGTCTGCCGCTGATCTCAGCCTTGAGCCCTGCCCTAGCGAATTCATCCTTCAAGATGGTCATGGCTTGGGCGATATGTTTTTCCCACTCGGTTTTCTTGACGTCGAGGAGACCGGCAATCTCTTTGTATCTCTCCGGGTAAAGGAGTTGAAAGGAGATATCTTCCAGTTCATACCGAAGTTCTCCGATGCCAAGGCGATGAGCCAGAGGGGCATAGACCTCCATGGTCTCCTTGGCTAAGTCCGTTTGCTGTCCGGGAGGCAGTTTTTTGGAGTTTCGCATCACCTGGAGCCTGTTAGCCAGACTGATGATGATCACCCGGACATCTTCAACCATGGCGAGGAACATTTTGCGCAGGTTCTCTGCCTGGGTCTCATCAGGCGCTACCCATGAAAAGCTGCTGATCTTGTTGACCCCTTCAACCAGTTTCCTCACGCCTTCCCCGAACTTGGACTGGATTGCCTTCTGGGAGAGCTTGCTGTCCTGAGGTAAACCCAATAACAATGAAGCAGCAATGCTCTCGGCGTCCATCTGAAGGCCGACCAGTATCAGAGCAGTCTCAAGAGACTGGTTCAAATCTGGATGTTGCGCACCCTGAGCACCCCGATAAGTCTCCTCGATCAGCGAGAGATCAGGCGAGGAGAGATATTCACTTGCCCTAGCGGTGATTTCCTTAATATCTGCCATTGCGTGCACCCTGAAAACAGCCATTCATGCCCTGTATTTTCACCCCTTAGGTGAAAGGCACCCAAAACAGGCGGTCCGCTTGGGCCTCCGAGCTTGGGAGGGTCAAAGGAATTTGGACAGAACATACCTGAAAGCGGAGAATCTGCCGCTTTCTTCAATCGCTGTTCCGTAGATACCCACGGGCAAGCCCGTGGCACTTTTACAGTTCAAGCTTCGCTTGACCTGAATCCTGGCTTTCCTGCCAACGAACATATTTGATGATCCTTGCTTCATCTACCCCAACTGTTGACACA
>JAQTRE010000084.1 GCA_028711995.1 Dehalococcoidia bacterium
AAAAGTTTTTTCTCTGCCAGACGAAACTTGCCTGCGGCCACGATCGCCGAGATGTAAAAGCCACAGCCGAGAGGCCATATTCCCCCGTTATGATAGTTCCCCGGACGGTTGAACTGCTGGTATCGGGTGCGCCAATCCGGGTCTTTCGGTTGCATGTAAGGGAAGTAGATCGGGGGCAAGTCAAATGCCAGTTGTCCCTGTTGACGTAATTCCTGACACTGGCTTTCAACCCATGTAACTATTTTGCCGGCCCTGGATGCAGATGCAAGGCCGGATAGAATGGCCAGACTGTTGCCGATAAGATCGAAGCGCTCATCACTGTAGATTTTATATGACCATGTGGCGTAGTATGGTTTCCCCGGCAAAGCAAGTCCTTCAGGGAGATGAGTATCTCTGCGTCCGCCTCGGATGATGAATCGGCCCATCATGTTTTCGAGGAAGAGGGCTTTTTCTGTCTGGCCATACAGCCGCAGATAGCTATAGACAATGGCATTCAGGTAGAGACCGTATCCCAGAACCCACTGCTCATCTCTCCAATCGCTTGTGGGAAGTTGAGCGACGATCACCCGATCTGATGGACTCTGGTAATCCATCCACGTCATGGCCTTGCGAACTGCTTCTTCCAGAAAGTCAGCTTCTCCGGTAACCTTCCGAAACAATCCGACCGTTAGGATGAAAAGGGGTGTTGTATCGGTGGTGTCGCGCTCGTCAGGGTCATGGACAAGCCCTGGAATTTGGCCCAGACGGCTTTGATTTTTTGCCAGTGTCTGAAGTACTCGCCGCAGACCTTTAATGAGTTTCTGGTCTCCGCTGGCGAGGATGCCCAGCGACGAAATCATCATGTCACGGGTGTAGGACTCTGGATAGCCCCAGCCGGCCGTTCTGGGCAGCGATTGATATGGCCCTCCGCGAAAATTGTGTAGCAGGACATCTGTTGCTGCTTGCTTGGCCTCTTCTACTAAGGCAAGCTGTTCCGGTTTCATATCAGGATAACCCCAATCTCTCGGAAACGATCTTGACGAAGTTTTTGGATACAACGCGATAGTCATAATTTTCCACCACCCGCTTGCGTCCTGCTTCGCCCATGCGCTGGCGAAGCTTAGCATCCTGCATCAGCTTCTTCAAATACTCCGCAAGATCATGCACGCTGGCCCGGTAATCGACTGTATGGGGAACCTTGAACACCACCCGATGTCTCGGCTCGTAGCCGGATTCTTCGCCAACCAGGGCCTCTTTGAGCACCACTTCCTGAGCCACGCTGGCCAGAAAGGCGGTCTTCTCGTGAACCATCGTTTCCGTTAGCGACATGGCATCGATGCTGATAACGGGCTTACCGCATGCTCCAGCCTCTATCTGAGGCATGCCGAATCCCTCCAGCCGTGAAGGCGCAGCGTAGATATCGCAGGCTGCCATGAGGAAGGGCATGAAGTTGCGTGAAACGATGCTGTTGAGATAAATAACATTCTTTTCGATGCCCAGAGAAGAGGCCAATTGCAGGTCCATCAAGTTCTGATGCGTTGTCCGGGGTTGCGGCCAGACTTTGCACACATATTTCCAGTCGCACGCTTTCTTATCGATAGTCGCCAGCGCTTGCATCACTTCCTGGGCGCCTTTGGAAGCCGCATCCCCGCCAACGGTAAGGATCATCAGCTGATCGGGAGAAATGCCAAGCGCCTCCCGGATGAGAGAAACCTTTGGGTCCTTCTTTTCGCGGGGGATGAAGGCGGCGGTATCGATGCCTACCGGTAAGACCTCCATGTTCTTGCCGGTGAGGCCCCCTCGGATGTAGGTCTCTTTCACCCACTGAGATGTCGTCAGGATAAGCGGCAGGGAGTCCAGCGTCTCCTGGTAGTTGGCAATATAGCCATCGGCAACCACCCAGGGAATCGGCAGAACACCGTAGCGTTGAGGATGGAGCACTAGGTCTGGCGTATGCCCCCAGTATCCCACACCTACCACCACATCCGGTTTAAACCAGCGGTAATACCATTCTTTCTCTTGGGGGGCGACCGGATTAACAGGATAGGCGTCAACGCCAAGTTCCTTGAGGCCCCGGTAGAGCATATCGCCCTGGGTGGCCAATCCGCCGGGCGAGGGTGGATACTCATACTGAACCAGTACTTTCATTGCTCCTTCCTTTCCTTACTCAACATTCATCCATTTCTGCAATTCAACAGCAGACTGAAAGCACCAGAAGGCTTCCTGCCGCTGGACGATCTCAGCTTCGTAGCTATCAGGAGAGAAGCCATAGAGTTCAGTGATGAGGCGATACTTCTGCCGCCAGATATCCTCAGGGATATCGATGATTCGATGGGCGGTCTTGACGGGGCGAGGCAGATAGCGTTTATCGCCATCCTCATAAGCGAACATCCATATCTGGGTGACGGAAAGGTTCCCCCTGATCCAGAGGGCGGCAACAGCTCGGCTGGTCTCTTCATGGCGAAGATGTCGGGTATATTCCCCATGCGGACTGTGTGTCAGGATGAGGTCGAAATGCGTTTTGGGCAATAAGGAAAGGATCATCTGTTCGACTTCTAACCCCGGGAGTGGCTGTTGATGCGGACTGTCATCGAGATCGCCGATACTACCTTTAGCTGCGAGTACTCGGAGCACTCGTCCGAATTTCGGAGCTCGATCCGGATCACTTGCACGACATAGTGATATCACCTGCCACTGCCACTCCGGGTGCATAAGTATTGTGCCTCCGGCCCAGATCGTTTCATCGTCTGGGTGAGCCACAATGACTGCGGTCCTGGTCATTTTACCCATCTTCGTTTTCGGGTTTGATGGTATTATACCACCCTGGTGAACGACAGTGTACCTATATTTCCAGTATTCCCCCCGGATTTTCCATCCCGACGTGGTCCGGACCTCAAATCCCCGATCGCGGTCAAGGGTTGAGTCAGACTTACTCAGCACCCCACTAGGGCGGAAATGATTTCATGCACGAATATCGAAGTCAATCATCGTGTAGATGGTTGACGGGAAAGGGCTGTCCGATGTAAATTATCGAGGATGTTAACATCCGCAGAACCCTGGCAGGAGGAGCCAATGACATACCAGGACGCGCAGGCAAAAAGTGAGAGAAGTCTCGTTGAGAGACTGAAAGACCGCTTTCAAAGGCTGGGAAAGGGCGAGTGGAGATCTGCGCCGAAGCTTTTTCGTGATGCTGAAGCCAAGCCAGATCCAGTCTCAGTTGATCGCTTTAAGTAGGATACAACCTTATTACTCCCGTTCATGCCATCTTTGCATACCTGGCACGATGTGGCATATGTAGTTGAGTCTGCCCTAATTGTTTTCAATCCACTCTGTCAGACTGCTGGACCACACATCGGCGATTGATTCTTCCAGTGTTGCCTGTCGTGGGGCTCGCACGTTCAGAATCGATTCCATGGTGCGGTCATCGAAGGTGGTGAGAAAATGGCATTGTTTGCGGAATTTCAGGAGGGTGAAGCGCTCCCCGCCGTAGATGACGTGGTCGATCTTTCGGCCGTGAGGCTCCAGATGCTCTCGGGCGTGGGCGCAAACCCGGGTGAAGAACATCTCCATCTGCTTCTCCCGGTGTCTTTCGAAGCGCTGCGCCGAAGAACCTCCCTGTCTGTGACGGCCGTGAACCAGGCCCGTTCCCACTTTGCTGGACAGGCGTTTCTCCCCCTCAAATACACCGATGGCATAGTCCCCCAGGCGGACCAGGATCAGGGCAATCAGCAGGTCCCGTCCCAGCAGCGAACGCAAAGCTCCGACGTCGTAACCGGGGGATACCCTTCTTTCCCCGATGGGGAATGGCGGCAGCACCAGGCATCGATGGGTTTGCCCCCAGAAAAGGATGGCGCCTGTTTTCGACTTGGTGATCCGCTCGGCAAGATCGGGAGGAGCCTCACCTTCTCCGGGCAGGATTTCAAACGCCTTCTGTAGTTCGGATGCGGAAAAATCGGCAGGGATGTAGAGAGACGTAGCTGGACCGGTGGCAGCCTCCACCTCGTTCAGGAAGCGGAGCATCCGGGATCGATTCATGGTGCGATGTTGGGGTATTAACATAGGCATTCTGTGTGCGGTTATCTAGCGATCCCATTACATCTTCACTACGGTCACCCCATCCCCACCTTCTCCCTGCTCTCCCGGCCGGAACGATTTGACCAGCGGGTGCGAAGTAAGCATGTCCCGCACGATCTGACGAACCGTGCCCGTTCCGTACCCATGAATGATGCGCGCCTCGGGGACGCCGGAGAGCGAGGCATCGTTGAGGTAGCTATCCAGCTCCGGCTCAACTTCCTCGGCCCGTTTTCCTCTCAGATCGAGTTCCAGCAAGCGCTTCCTTCGAGGAGAATCGCGCTTCACGGTGTACGATGTAGAAAGGGACCTTTCTGATGGAGGCGCTATCTTCTCTACTTCCGACACATCTACCCTGACCCGCGTTTGTCCGGCCTGAATTTCAATCTGGTTGCTCTTCTCCGATAGCGAGAGAACCGTTCCGGTGAGGTGGGTATCGATCAGCCGCACGTGATCGCCCTCGGCAATCCGTTCCTCCACCACCTCTTTGCCGGTGCGCTCGATCTTCGGTTGCCATGCGGGACCAGCCAGTTGCTCATGGACGGTCTTTAGTGCCTGCCTGGATTGGTCGATGCTTTCTTTGGTCCTCGCCTTTTTCAGCTCCGCCGCTGCGCTTCGGATTTGTCTCTGCAACTCCGAAGCCTCAGTGGCGATCCTGTCTCTGGCCTCTCGAAGGGCATATTGTTCTTGCTCCTTCAGCCTTCGCATGTCGGTTTCCAGATTCTCTCTGAGACGATCGATGGCAGCCTTTTCCTGATCCAGTTCTTCACGCAGGATTCGGGTATTTTGCTTCTCATGCGTCAGGTCGGTCAAAAGCTCCTCGATCTCCACTGCGCCTTTGGACAGCATTCCTTTGGCAGAGGCCACGATCTCCTCCGGAAGTCCCAGACGTGAAGCAATCGCCAGCGCATTGCTGCCGCCGGGGATGCCCATCGTCAGACGGTAGGTTGGCCCCAGCGTGACAGGATCGAACTCGAAAGAGGCGTTCTGCATTCCAGACGTGGCGTGGGCGAAAATCTTGAGTTCGCTGAAGTGAGTGGTCGCCACCACGAACGTTCCCCTTTGCAGAAAATGAAGCAGGACTGATTGTGCCAATGCGGTGCCCTCTGCGGGATCGGTGCTGGTTCCCAGTTCGTCCAAGAGCACCAGGCTTCTGGAGGTGGACATTCGCAGAATCCGCACAATATTGCTCATATGCCAGCTAAAAGTGGAGAGGGTTTGCTCGATGCTCTGTTCATCCCCGATATCGGCAAAGACGCCGTCGAATACGGGCAGACAGCTTTCCTCGGAGGCGGGAATGGGCATGCCCGACTGAGCCATCAACGTCAAGAGTCCGATCGTCTTGAGCGCAACGGTTTTACCGCCGGTATTCGGTCCGGTGATAATGAGTGTGGAGAAGTCATCGCCCATTTCAACTGACAGGGGAACGGCCTTCTCTCTCAATAGCGGATGCCTGGCGTCGATCAAATTCAGCCCGATTGCATTCGCCTGTCCAACCTCGCCGATATCGATGATGTGGGGTTCAATCGCTTTTGCTCTCTCGGCATATCGCGCCTTCGAGAGCGCCAGGTCCAGCTCGGCGATCAGCGCAATATCTTGAGATATGGCAGCGCTATTGGCTCCCACCTCTGCGCTCAGGTCTGAGAGAATCCTCTGGATTTCCCGCTCCTCTTCCAGCGCCAGTTGCCGCAGCTTGTTGCCCAGTTCCACTGTTCCGAAGGGCTCGATGAATACGGTGGCTCCGGTGTTGGAGACGTCATGAACAATGCCTTTGATATCCTTCTGGAATTCCACCTTGACGGGGATGACATATCGGCCTTCTCTTTCGGTGATCAGCGACTCTTGCAGCAGACCTTGACTGGTGATCGATCTAACGATGCCTTCCAGCTGGCGGAGGAGCCGCTGACGCGTTTCTCTCAATTGCTGTCTCAGCTCAGCCAGCTTTGGCGAAGCGGAATCCGATATTTCCGAGGCGTCATCGATACACCTGCTGATCTCCTGTTCCAGATGCGGCATAGGAACGATTCTATTGGTAATCTCGTAGAGCGCAGGCAGCTCCGATGCCAGTTTGCCAATGTTGGTGTGCAGTTTGTTTGCCGATGCCAGGGTTGAGGCAATATCCAGGAGTGTGAGAGGATCGAGTGTTTTCCCCCTCGAGGCTACTGCTACACTCTCGCGAACATCCCGAGCCCCGCCGATGGAGAATCCCGGATTGCCTGCGAGAAGCTGGCGCGCTTCGGCGGATTGTCTGAGCCAGAGAGAGACCAACTCCCCGTCGGCGGAAGGCATGAGGTTGAGGACCAGTTCCCGGCTCACCGGAAAAGATACAAAGCTAGCGAATATCTCCCTCACTTTTGGGAATTCCAGCATGTGCAGGCTTTTTTCGTCGATGTTCATGGCACTTCCGTAGAATCATTCTACGGGGTTATTGGGCGGATTGCCACCCTTGTCTTGATGCCGTGGATTTTTGACCGTTCTGAGCGTCGTGATGAAGGAGAACAGATAAATGTCTGGAGGGTGGCATCTCTAACGCGCGAAGCCCCATCCAACCCAGAAAGAAGAGTTGTGGGCAGGAGGTCAATAATCCGCACTTCAGGCTAAACATCATTGCAGCCAATAGGTTGCCCTTTTCCGTGTGGTAAGATATTATTTCTGTGATTATCGAACAAGTCGGCTTCCGAATAGGGAATCAGCAGAGTATTATGCGTACATCCGTATATCACAACAACAATGACGTGCGCCTGGAGCAGAGGCCGGTTCCAAATATTGGAGCCGGTGAGTTGCTGGTAAAGGTGATGGCTAGCGGCATCTGTGGTAGCGACGTAATGGAATGGTATCGCATCCCAAAGGCGCCGTTAGTGCTGGGCCACGAGATCGCTGGGGAGATCGCCAAAGTCGGTGAGGGCGTTCACTCATTCAAAGTTGGGGGGCGGGTGTTCGTTTCTCACCATGTTCCCTGCATGGCGTGCCATTATTGTCAAAGCGGGAATTACACCGTCTGCGATACGCTTCGCAGCACCAACTTCGATCCCGGCGGCTTTTCCGAATACCTCCGTGTCCCGCAGATCAACGTTCGTAGCGGCACCTTTGCTCTGCCTGATGAGGTCTCGTATGAAGAGGGGACGATCGTCGAACCGCTGGCCTGCGTGGTCAGAGGTCAGGAGAAGGCAAGATTCCGGCCGGGGCAAAGCGTGTTAGTGCTCGGCAGCGGCATTTCGGGCATTCTGCACATTCAACTGGCTCGCGCCAGCGGCGCCAAACGCATCTTCGCCACCGATATCAGCGAATATCGACTCCAGGCAGCGATGCGATTCGGGGCCGACGCCGCTTTCCTCGCCGACCATGATGTGCCCGGCCGGATGCGGGACTTGAACGATGGATATCTTGCCGATCTCGTCATCGTATGCGTCGGAGCGCCTCAAGCGATATCGCAGGCACTGAAATCGGTGGAACGAGGTGGAACCATCCTGTTCTTCGCCCCGATGTTGCCAGGTCAGACCTTTCCGATGCCAATCTATGATCTCTGGCGTGACGGCATCACAACGACTGTCAGTTATGCCGGAAGCCCTGCCGATATCGACAAGGCCATCGAACTGATCCGTTCGCGAGCCATCAATGCGAAAGGCATGATCACCCATCGGCTGGGTTTAGCCGAAACTGGCCGGGGATTTCAACTCGTCGCTCAGGCGCAGAATTCCCTGAAGGTAGTCATCGAGCCACAGCGATGAGGGCATCGGCCAAATGTGCTAAACTTACACTTGGAGGGAAAAAGCATGACCCTATCGAGGAGAGCCCAATCTATCAGTCCTTCGCCCACCCTGGCCCTGACGGCAAAAGCTCGCGCTCTGCGCGCCAAGGGTATCGACGTGATCGGATTCGGGGCCGGGGAGCCGGATTTTGATACGCCCGACCACATTAAAAAAGAAGCTGTCAAGGCTATATCGGAAGGATTTACCAAGTATACGCCAACATCCGGCATCCCGGAACTAAAAGAGGCGATCTGCAAGAAATTCAAAGACGACAACGGCCTCGACTATGATCCGTCCCAGGTTGTGGTCTCCTGCGGAGCCAAACACAGCCTGTATAATATTATGCAAGTCCTTTGTGACGAGGGGGATGAGGTCATCGTGCCTGCTCCTTATTGGGTCAGCTACACTGAGCAAGTGAACGTAGCCGGAGCTAAGCCCGTAATCATTGATACCAAAGAAGATACCGGCTTCAAGATCACCCCCAAAATGCTCGGAAATCACATCAGCGATCGAACCAAGTTATTGGTGATGAACAGTCCTTCCAATCCCACAGGAGCCGTCTACTCCAGACAGGAATTAGAGGCCATTGCCAGGATTGCCGTTGATCGGAAAATATGGGTCATCTCCGACGAGATCTATGAGAAACTCATCTACGATGATGCCAAACACGTGAGCATTGCCTCTTTGGGGTCGGAAATAAAAGCGCGGACCCTGGTGGTCAATGGCGTCTCCAAAACCTATTCCATGACCGGATGGCGTATCGGGTATGCAGCCGGAGATAAACAGGTCATTGGTGCCATATCCAACTTACAGGACCATTCGACCTCCAATCCGACCTCCATCTCCCAACGGGCTGCTCTGGCCGCACTGACCTCGCCGCCCGAATTCGCGCGGCAGATGGCTCAGGAGTTCAAGAAACGGCGGGATTACATGGTCGAGACAGTGAACCGGATTCCGGGCCTCTCCTGCATTATGCCAAAGGGTGCGTTCTATGCCTTCGTGAATATATCGGGGCTTATGGGCAAGGCTTTCAAAGAAAAGACGGTCAACACGTCCATGGGCCTGACCGAGTTGCTTCTGGCCGAGGCCAACGTGGTTGTCATCCCCGGCGGGCCTTTTGGCGCAGATGACCATATTCGTCTTTCCTATGCCGTCTCAATGGACCATATTGTGACCGGGCTGGAGAGAATGCATCAAGTGATCAAACAGATGAAATAGAAGGACTTGCCAGACGAAACGGATCACGCACCACTGATGACCTATGGATCAGAAACTAATCGAATCCATCATCACTAATGCTCTTGCGGAAGACCTTGGCCAGGGGGATGTGACGACCGATACCCTCATCCCCGCTCATCTGGAAGCCAGAGCTTCCGTGTTGATCAAGTCTGAAGGCGTTTTGGCCGGGATCGAGGTGGCGGAATCGGTTTTTCGAAAAGTCGACCCCACTCTTCATTTCGAGAGATTGGTTCAGGACGGCGCCATGGTATCTCCAGGCGCAATTGTTGCCGAAATCAACGGGAAAGCGGCCAGCATCCTCAAGGCAGAGCGCGTGGCGCTTAACTTCCTGCAACGTCTGAGCGGTATCGCTTCCCAGACAGCCCTTCATGTTGCGGCCGTATCGGGAACGAAGGCCAAAATACTCGATACCCGTAAGACAAGTCCCGGCTTGAGGCCTATCGAAAAGTACGCTGTTCGAATGGGTGGGGGACAAAACCACCGCTACAATCTGTCCGATGGCGTACTTATCAAGGATAATCACCTGGCGGCACTGGCAACTCAAGGCATTGGACTAGGAGAAGCGGTCAAGCGAGCCAAAGCAAAAGCTCCCCAGGGGCTCAAGATAGAGGTCGAAGTGGAAACTGTGGAGCAAGCGGGGGAAGCTCTGGATGCCAGAGCGGATATCATCCTGCTGGACAACATGGGGATAGAAGAAATGCGCCGAGTGGTGGACATGGCACGCGGGATTGCGCTGACCGAGGCCTCCGGCGGAATTACCCTCGCCAACTTGCGCTCGGTTGCCAAAACCGGCGTCGACTTCATCTCCATCGGAGCGTTAACCCATTCGGCCAAAGCCCTGGATATCAGCCTCGACATCGATTTTCATACGGCACGTTGATAAAAGAAAAGGGGCCGCTGAACAAGCGGCCCCTTAACATCAACTTCTCTGAATCTGACCCTTTCCCCGGCGATTACTGCCGGATGGGGTTTGCCTGATTTGAGGCAACAGCCCCGATCCCTACGAGACCACTGGCCCGATCCAAGTCTGCATATGCCCTGCCTTGCCACCCAGACAGGGCATTAGGAATAAACCTCCATCACCCCGTACACGAGAAAAATCTTCATGTCCGCCTCCTCTCATCAGTATTCCTAATCAGGTTTCCTCATTATAAGTTATCTTTCATTCAAAACAAATAGTACAAAAGTCCCCGTGTTTTCGGTAGATAAAAGCCATGTTTTGTGAAAGGTTCCATGAAAAGGGCATCCTCCTTTCGCTTGAGCATGACATGACACTAGGTTACCCCGTGCGTAGCATAAGGAATAGTCCAATTGATTTCAAACCTCAACACTTCTACGTTGGTATGGATGTTCATAAGAAACACTGGATGGTTTCAATCCGGAACAATGGCCTCGTGCTGAAAACCTTCTCCATGAACCCATCGCCGGAGATGCTCAAGGATTATCTGAAAGGGTTTATCGAGATATTAAGGCATAATTGATTAAAGGCGCGGGCAAGCCCATGAAACCCAGCTTTGGAAATGGTACAATAAGCGGGGCAGGTTACCGCGACATGATATCATCGGACCTAATGGACATACGGATTACATCCTCACGGATGCCATTCCCCTTCAAAACAGTCCCAGACCACTTCATCGAAGGAGACACGTTAGCATGGCAAATCTATTCGGCTACATGGGGCGCATTCTTTTCGTTGACCTTTCCACCGGGCAACTGGCAGAAGAATCGATCGAGGAGCACGTCTACCGGAAATTCCTGGGAGGGTATGGCCTGGGAGCCAAAATCCTGTACGATCGCATGTTGCCCAACACCGACCCTTTGAGCCCGGAAAACATCCTCGGCTTTGTTACCGGCCCTTTGACGGGGACGGGAGTCATTTCCAGCAGTCGATTCACCGTGGTGGCCAAATCCCCCCTCACCGGCTTATGGGGAGACGCCAACTGCGGGGGAACCTTCGGACCGCAACTGAAGCGCTCAGGGTACGATGCTATCTTCTTCACGGGCAAATCCACCAAGCCCGTTTATCTCTTTGTGGACAACGGCAAGGTGCAAATCAAGAGCGCCGAACACTTATGGGGCAAAGATGCCTATGAAACCGAGCAAGCCGTCAAAAAGGAGCTGTCCGATCGCGTTGCGGTGGCCTGTATCGGCCCAAGCGGTGAACAATGCTCCCGGATCGCCTGCATTATCAATGACATGGGGCGCGCGGCGGGAAGATCGGGACTCGGCGCGGTCATGGGATCAAAGAACCTCAAAGCCGTGGCCGTTAGCGGTAAACAGACCGTCACAGTGGCGGACCGGGACGCCATCAAGCGGCTGAATCGAAGCATCATGAAGGCCGTGCCCGTCAAGCCCTCTCGCTTGCAGCGCTTAATGACTAAAGCAGCTATGCCATTGATGCCTTTCCTGGCCAGACACAAGGTGTCCTTTCCCATGCCGACGTCAATGGTGGCGCAGACCTTTACCTATTATGGCACCTGCGGAGGACTGGCGGCTTCCGTGGCCTTGCAGGACTCTCCCATCAAAAACTGGAAAGGCGGGCAAAAAGACTTTCCCCTCGGCACAGCGTTAAAGATCAGCGATGATGCGGTGATCAAGTATGAGAAGCGAAAATATGGCTGCCAGGGATGCCCGGTCAAGTGCGGCGGGATCATGGAGCAGCGGACTGGCCCTTATGCCCTCCGGGAGGAATCGCACAAGCCGGAATACGAAACCCTGATTGCCTTTGGCGCGCTATGCCTGAACGACAATCTGGAGTCGATCATCCTGGCCAATGACATCTGCAACCGATACGGCCTTGATACTATATCCGCTGGTGCAGCCATCGCTTTTGCCATCGAGTGCTACGAGGAAGGTATTCTGACCCGCGATGATATCGGCATGGAGCTATCCTGGGGAGACCATCAGGCCATTCTCGCCCTGCTCCGGCTGATGTGTGAGAGGAAAGGTTTCGGCGATGTTCTGGCCGACGGGGTCAAGGTCGCCGCGGATAGAATCGGGAAAGGAGCGGAGCGATTTGCCATACATGTCGGCGGGCAGGAACTGCCGATGCACGATCCCAGATACACGCCGGGGTATGGAGCGACTTATATTCTCGATCCCACCCCGGCCAGGCACACCGCCGGAGGTGCGGCGGACAGCGAATTTGGACTGATCAGCCGGATGATCAATGTGCCCAAGATTTCCAAGACCGATTATGCCCGCAAGGGCAAGGTCCATGTTCCCCATGCCAGATTGCGGCAGATCGTAAACTGCAGCGGGCTGTGCTATTTCCCCACCCTGATGATGGCCGAATACCCCATCTTCGAGTTGCTCAATGCGAGTACCGGTTGGGATCTGACCCCTGAGGAGTGGTTAAAGTCGGGCGAGCGCATTCAGATGCATCGTCATTGTTTCAACCTCAGGGAAGGCTTCACGCCGGGTGATTTCCAACTCCCCCCCAGAGCAAAAGGCGTACCGCCATTTTCTTACGGACCGCTGAAGGGCGTCACCCTAGATGAAGATGCCAT
>JAQTRE010000085.1 GCA_028711995.1 Dehalococcoidia bacterium
GGCGCTTGTTTTGGCGCTAAATTCGACCCGCCAGCCGATTCACTCAGACTTTAAACTTCGCAGCATAATATCAGGGTGACTCAATCAGAATTCCGATACCGGCTTTTTGCAGGGACGCCAAGTATGACTATCACCATCGTCATCGCCGGTAAAGGCGGTACGGGAAAGACCACGATCGCGGCCCTGCTGATCAACCTCCTTTCCGAAAAGGGAACGGTCCTGGCCGTCGATGCCGATCCGAGCACCAATCTCAATCTGGCGCTGGGGCTGCCGCTGGAAAGCACCGTAGGCGAGATGCGCGAGGAGATGGCTCGATCCGTTAAAAGCGGCACTTATGATATCAGTATGCCCAAGCCCGACTACGTGGCCCTCAAGATCGCCGAGTCGCTGGTGGAGTCGGAGAAGGTGGACCTTCTGGCGATGGGCCGGCCCGAAGGGCCGGGCTGCTATTGTGCCGCCAACAGCATGCTCCGGACCTCCATCGACCGTCTGGGCAAGAACTACGACTGGGTGGTGATCGACTGCGAGGCGGGCATGGAGCACATCAGTCGGCAAACCACCCGCGAAATTGATATCCTGCTCGTTGTTTCAGATCCCACCATTCGAGGCATCATTGCGGCCGGGAGAATGAAAGCGCTGATCGGAGAGTTGAGGACACAGGTGGGACAGGTTCGGCTGGTCGTCAATCGGGTGGAAGGCGAGATTCCGATGGAGATCAGTAAGGCTATTGAAGGGAATGAACTTGACCTCGTCGCCAGCATTCCGAAGGACCCGAATCTGGCGGCACTGGAGATCAAGGGCGAGCCATCGATTTATCTGCCTCCCGATTCTCCCCTTCAGAGGGGTGTTCGAGAAGTGGCAAAGAGGTTGGCGCTTTTATAGGGGTATGTCTCGACGTGCCCTATTTATTGGTATAGATTCCCGATCAGTCGGGAATGACAAGGTGCAGAGAATGCAATGCACTTCTTTGTCAGGAGTGAGGTCAAATGAACATCATCGGCGAAAATATCCACATCATCTCGAAGTCGGTTCGAGAAGCCATTGAAACACGGGACAAGGCTGTCATTCAGAACCTGGCCAGAAGGCAGGTTGATGGCGGAGCGGCGTTCCTTGATCTGAATATCGGCCCGAGGAAAAAGGATGGGATCGAAGTGATGCAGTGGATGGTTGAAACCGTCCGCGAGGTGACCGATATCCCTCTTTCTCTGGATACGACCAATGCCACTGCTGTTGAAGCCGGACTCAAGATGCTGCCGCCCAAGACCATCATCAATAGCACCAATGCTGACCCGGAGCGGATGAGAGTGCTCATGCCGATGGCTGCCAAGTACGATGCCATGCTGATCTGCCTCACGCTTCGCGCCACAGGGCTTCCCACTTCGGCCGATGAGCGGGCAGAGATCGCTGCAGTCGACATCATGACGGCGGCAGCAGAATACGGGTTGCCTCTGGAAAACATTATCCTCGACCCCCTGGTGATGACGGTGAACGGAACTCAATCCCATGGGCCGGAAGTGATCAAGGCGGTGCAGGTTTTCAAGACGTTGAACGATCCGCCGTTGCTGACCACCTGCGGCCTCTCCAACGTTTCCAACTCGTGTCCAAAAGAGATCAGGCCCCTGCTTCACCTCGTTTACCTGGCAATGCTCTCCGGTGCGGGAATTGACCGGCCGATCGTCGATGCTCTTGATTCCGATCTAAGGAAGACCATTCAGGCCATCGAGAAGCGCGATTCTTCCACGCCGGTGAATCGACTCTACCTTGCCTTTCACGATGCCGCCAGAGATGACGTCCTCGATGACTTCGACTTCAGTATTGTTGATCCCAAAGACCCGGAGCAGGTGGCTGTGATGAAAACGGCCAAAATCCTGCTGAACAGGACGCTCTATGCCCACGGGTATTTGAATCTGTAGAGGCAGTGAACAGGGCTTTACGTTCTCCTTCCAAACTCCTTTTGCAGTTGAGAGGTCGGGAGATGGATCATCGTGGGCCGACCGTGGGGGCAGTGCCTTGGCAGGGCGGTTTGCTCCAGTTGGCGCATGAGTTCATCAATCTCCGGAAGACTGAGTATCTGCCCGGCGCGAACCGCGCCGTGACAAGCCAGCGACTGGGCGATCCTTTCTGACCACTGGCTCGGTTCCGCCTGTCCCAGCGAATCGATGATCTCAAAAAGCGTCGGAGCGATCTCATGCCGTTTGACCATCGCTGGAACCGCTCTGACCAGATATTCCCGCTCTCCGAACGGCTCCAGCGAAAAGCCCGCTTCCTGCAGGATATCAATCTGCGAACTCAGCAGTTCTGCCTGCCGGGCGGTGACCTCAATAGTCAGAGGCTCCAGAAGTCCCTGAACTTCTGGAGCCTGGCAAATCTGTTGTTCTCGGATTTTCTCAAACAGTATCCGTTCATGGGCGGCATGCTGATCGATGAGATAAATCCCGTCGGGACCTTCCGCCAGGATGTAGGTACTCTGAAATTGTCCGATCACCCTGAGGATGGGGAGTTCAGAAGCAGGCAAGGCGGGCTGATCAGGACGTTGTTTCGCCGTTGGTGGGAATGCTGCAGGCCCGGGACGAGCGCCTGCCTTCGGCACTGAAAAGAGTGGATCGGGCGATAGACCGTGGACTGAGTGCGAAGGAGCACGCATCCGGGGCACGGGAGAAAGCCCAACCAGCGTTTCTCTCACTGCGCGCTGCACTGCCAGAAAGACTTCCCCTTCGTTCCGAAATCGAATCTCCCGTTTGGTGGGATGCACATTGACATCGATTTCCTGCGGCGGCAGCATGATATTCAGCGCCACAATCGGGTGCTTGCCGGTCATCAGCATCCCCTGATAGGCCTGTTCCACGGCAAAGGTCAAAGACCGATTCTGTATCCAGCGCCGGTTGACGAAGAAGCTGAGATAGTCGCGGCTGGAGCGCGCCAGCGCAGCCGGGCCAACGAACCCGCTGACTCTCAGAGTGTTTTCGCCGGAAGTCTCGTCAGGGTGAATTTCGAGCATCGATTTGGCTGTTTCCACCCCGTAGACTTCGATCAGCGTATCTTTCAAGTTGCCGTTGCCGGGAGATCGCAGGGTAGTCCGGCCGTTGACCGTCAGGGTGAATTTCACCTCTGGAAAGGCCAGGGTATACTGGGCTACCAGATGGCTGGTGTGGCTGGTCTCAGTGGCGGCAGATTTCAGAAATTTGAGGCGAGCGGGAACGTTCTGGAAGAGGTTGCGCACTGTGATGATTGTCCCTTGGGGGGCTGCCTGTTTGGTCTTGCTGGTGGTGACACCTCTCTCCAGCTTGGTGATGGTGCCGATCGACTCATCTTGATGTCTGGTAACAATGGAAACCTCGGACACGGATGCGATAGAAGGCAATGCCTCGCCGCGGAATCCGAGGGTAGAGATGATCTCGAGGTCGGCATCTGAAGTGAGCTTGCCGGTGGCATGTCTCTCGAAGGCCAGTTCCACCTCATCGGCGGGAATTCCCATGCCGTTATCGGCCACCCGGATGAGATGGATGCCGCCGCCATTGATTTCCACTGCAATCTGGGTGGCGCCAGCGTCCAGTGAGTTTTCCACCAGTTCCTTTACCACCGAGGCTGGCCGTTCGATCACCTCTCCGGCGGCGATCCTGGAGATGATATCTGAAGCTAAAACTTTAATCGGCATCTTCTTGCCCGTTGCCCTATTTTACCAGACCAGCATTTCCTTGTGTAAATTCACCCAATATACATTGCGCCTCTCCCCGCAGAAATATTGTTGCATCAGGCACGGTGTTAATCGTTCTCAACAAGGCGCGGTAGATAAATCAGATGGTTTCTGGTAACATCAATCAAACCAGTTATGAACACATCTATCCTGCCTTCTCCGATGATTGGATTTGCCTTCTTATGCCAACAGACCGAAAGGGGGGCGATCTAAATGCCAGGAGCAATTAAGTCAATTCTATTGGTGGTGTTTGTCATTTTGCCTTTGGCGCTTGGCTGTGCTGCCAGCAAAGACAATCCTCAAGACGAGTCCTTTTCCAAAGGCATGCAGCTTGTGGGTGAGGCCTGGGAGGCGATATCTGAAGATTACGTCGATAGCCCATCCGTAAATGCCGCTGACCTGGCAGAAGGGGCCATCCGCGGACTGATGGAAGCCCTGAATGATCCCTATACCAATTACCTTGATCCCGAACAATACAAGGAATTTACAGGCGAGTTGGAAGGAGAATTCAGCGGCATCGGGGTCTATGCCGCCATAAAGGATGGATATCTGACAGTGGTTGTCCCCATCGCCGGGTCCCCCGCCGAACAGGCAGGTGTGAGGCCGGATGACCGGATTCTGGAAGTCGATGGCGAAGCCACCCTGGGAATGACCCTGGAAGAAGCGGTGGCCAAGATCAGGGGAGAGAAGGGGACGAAGGTGAGACTCCTGATGCTCCATCCCAACCATGATACGCCGACGGAAATCGAGATCATCCGCGATGATATCAAGATTCCGAGTGTGGAGTGGGAGATGCTTCCCGGAAACATCGCTCATATCAAAGTGACCCGCTTTTCGGATCGCACCGACGTGGAATTTGCCTCTGCCCTCGAGGATGTCGTCTCTCAGAGTGCCACAGGAATTGTGCTTGACTTGCGGGATAATCCGGGGGGGTTTGTCGAGGATGCGGTGAGCGTGGTCGATGAATTCGTTGACGAGAGATTGGTTGTTTACGCCCTGGACAACAAAGGGAAAAGAACCGAGTGGTTGGCTGAAGATGGAGGTCTTGCTGAGGCTATACCCCTCGCAGTGCTGGTGAACAATCACAGTGCGAGCGCCAGTGAAGTGGTGGCCGGTGCTCTTCAAGACTATGGCAGAGGTGAGATCATCGGGGTTAAGACCTTCGGAAAGGGAAGCATGAACTACATCCACCAGCTGAGCAATGGCGGTGCAATATATCTCACTTTTGCTTATTGGTACACTCCCGATGGGCGGCAGATATCGGGTGAGGGGATCATCCCCGATATCATCGTGGAGATGCCTTCAGAAGATACTGAAAACAGCGATGATCTGCAACTGGAAAGAGCCATTGAACTTCTGATGCAATGAGCAGAGATGGCGTGTCTCAAATCCGTTTGCCGTTGATTTCCCCACATGCTATGATAGTGGGAAAAGGAGGAGCCGTCTGATGGAAATCGAAACCCTGAGGGATTGGGTCATCGTTATCTCGGGCATTCTGGGGATTGGGGTTACCCTTATTCTGTTTACCCTGTTTATCCTCATCTATCGCAAGATCACCCATATCCTGGATTCCGCGGATCAAGCGGTAGGTGAGGTGCGAGAGACGGCATCCACGGTATCCAAGACCATCCTTCAACCCATTGTCAAGGTCCAGGGGTTTGTGGCGGGAGTCCGCAAGGCGGTGGCCTTCCTGGCTGCCAGGGATAAAAAGAATTGAATAGAAGGAGAAAATGAAATGGGAGACGGCAATAAAGGCTCTGGCTTCGTTGGCGGCTTCATCATCGGGGGAGTTGTGGGGATAGCCGTCGGATATCTCTTCTCTGAGAAAGGTAGAGAGGCCCTGCGAGAGGCGATCAAGCAGGGGAGGGAAGCTGCTGCACGGAGAGAAGCTGAGGTGTTGGGTGGAATGGAAAAAGAGGACCTGGTATAGACCGGACCGGAGGAACCTCTTGTGTGCGCTGATTTGACAAAATTATCCGGTTGTTCTTGCTCCTAATCTTGGGTCCGGGCATATGATCCCAGGATTTTCAAAAAGGCACATTTGCTCCGCAGTTCTTTGAGGGCTTCTTTGCATACCTCATCATCTACATGCCCCTCAAAATCCACATAGAAGACATATTCCCAAGGCGTATCTTTTGCCGGTCTGGATTCCAGTTTGGTGAGATTAATACCCCTCATGGCAAAAACTCCCAGACTCTCATACAGGGTGCCTGGCTCGTTTTTGGTCCTGAAGACAAGAGAAGTCTTATTGAGTTTGGCGGCTTTTGCTTTTTCTTTGGAAATGACAAAGAACCGGGTGAAGTTTCTGGGGTTGGTTTGAATTCCCTCCGCCAGGATATCCATCCCATATATTTGTGAGACTCTCTTGCTGGCTATAGCTGCGCAGTTTCTGAGCCCTCCTTCCTTGATCATCTTGGCGCTGCCGGCAGTGTCATAGGTGGGTATAATCTCTGCCTTGAGTGAACTCAGAAATTCATCGCATTGAGCAATAGCCTGCGGATGCGAGTATATTTTCTTGATGTCGTTGATGGTCTCTCCGGGAAGCGCCAGCAGACAATGCACCACTTTCAAATACACTTCGCCGAAGACGTTCAGATCGTGGGCCAGCAGAAGATCATAGGTGTCATTGATGCTTCCTGCCTGGGAATTCTCAATCGGGACAACGCCATAATCTGTCTCGCCACTGGATACTGCCTGGAAAGCGTGCGAGAAAGTCCGATAGGGCAATGGATCCGCCTGCCGAAAGAACTTGAATACGGCATCCTCGCTGAAAGAGCCTCTCTCGCCTTGAAAGGATACTTTTGGTATTTTCATCTTGCGTTCTTTTGCCTCCCGGATCACCTATTTGCCTGCCAGTGCGTCTCGGAGCTTTTCCTGAGACCCCGGTTCTGCCACTGCCACTATCTCATCCTCCGCCGCGATGACAATATCAGGAAAGGGGATCAGCGGGCCCTTGTCTTTTCTTATTATCAGGGCGATGCGGCTTCTCTCCGGCAGTTGAATACTGGCGATATCCGTTCCCACCATCTTCGATTTAGCCGGTATCTTGACCTCTACAACTTCCAGCCCCTGGCCTCTCAGCTTAATCAATGGGACAATGGGATGAGAAGGGAGTTCAAACCCGATGCGTGCCAAGATCAGTTCAGTGCTGCAGACCGTGGCATCGATACCCAATTTCTCAAATAACGCCTTATGCGTGGGATTCTTGATGCGGGCGATTGTCTGAGGAACATTGAACTTGTGCTTGGCTACCTGACACGCCACAAGATTATCTTCATCATGGCCGGTCACAGCGATGAGCATAGCAGCTCTGGCAGTTCCTGCCTCTTCCAATACACGTGCCTCGCAGCCATCTCCTCTCATGACCACATCCCCCAACTCTTCAGAGACCAGATCGATCTGCCGGCTGTCCTTTTCTATAACCAGTATTTCGTGACCTTCTCCCAGCAGTATTCTGGCCAGATAATGGCCAACATCGCCGCCGCCAACAATGATCGTATACACCTTTCAGCCTCCAATCACCTGGAGCAGACGCTCGGCCCCCATCCTGGTGGGACTTATCGTCTCCAACCCCAACTCTCGATACATTTCCTCACGTATGGGATCGTAAATTCGGCAGACCACCCGGGGCACGTTGAAAATATGTTTAACGATTTGAGTGGCCATTACGTTTCGATTGTCTCCCTGCGTCACTGCGACAAAGACATCTGCTTTCTCTATGCCCGCTTTCTTGAGCGTGTCATGATCAGTGGCATTGCCAACGAGAGCCTTGCCTCCAAAATTTGAAGGCAATCTTCTGAAGCTATAAGCGTCGACGTCAAGAATGGTGACCTGATGCCCCTGGGAATCCATCAGCCCGGCTAACATAGCTCCAACACGACCGCAGCCCATTATGACTACATTCATAATGCCTCCCTAGAGTGATTGACGGGAATTCACGGGGGAAAAGACAGGCTCCCGTAGGAGCATTACGCGGCAGGGAGCATTTTTGAGCACATAGGGAACTATATCGCCCATACTGAATTCGCCAAACCGGGTTTTATAACCAATTCCGATTATCATCAGATCAATATCGCGCTCTGTGGTTTCATGCACCAGGGCAGGCCCCACTGCACGCGCTTGCAGCAGACCAGTATCGATTTCATAATCGCAATCCTCTGCATAACGCTCCGCTTTGTCCAATGCCTCTTCCCCTCTATCGACCTCAGACTTGACCTCAGCATCCAGTGGCAAAGTCCGCTCGAGTTGAATGACATAAGTCACATAAACTCTACCTTTGCTCCGCCTGGCCAGGCTGCAAGCCAGCCGAATTACGTCTTCATCTACCTTTGTGCCGTTCACGGGTACAAGGATTTTCTTGAAGTCCACGGCCATACAGTACCACCCTCTATCATAATCACAATAGCCAGCGTTATTATAGTCCGACATGGTGAGAACCGCAAGAGAAGCCTGAGGAATCTCAATTCGGTAGCACGTTATTGCTAAGAAGGACTGCCGGGGGGATGAGGGGGGGTATGCCTTAAAGCCTTAGAGATATAAGCAGGGATGTATCTTCCAATCAATTGCCGCCAGGGGTCCAGACGTTTGAGGCCGTCCAGAATCAATTCGCCGTGCCAATCGAATGACATTGAGGAGGAATTCAGCAGACTCTGGTGAATGTTGTTGTCGCGGATAATGCTGAATATATCATTGATCCGCTTATCCGATAGCCTCCGATATAACCGGCGAGCGAAGTAATCGATCTGAAGTTCCCGCCCCAGTTTCTTCTTCCAGAGTTTCTCATATTGGGAAAGTCTTCGCCTGGAGAAATCATTGACCGCAAATGCTTGCTGGATTGTCTGAGATGCAATATCTGCGCAGAGGAGGCCATAGTATATGCCGCCTCCAGTGGTCGGCTTGGCTTGCCCGGCGGCATCGCCAACAACCAGAACCCGGTTTGTATACGTCTTGGCCAGCGGTTTAAGCGGAATTCCGCCGTAGGAAATGCTCAGAGTGTCTGCAGATATCTTCCCCTCCGATGCAAGCAGAGCAGCAAACTCCCTTAAATACGCGCCGGGCCGCTCGTAGGCACAAAGCCCGACCCGCGCCCTGTTTTGTGAAATGGGAACCAGCCAAGCAAAAAAGCCAGGGGCTATTTTTTGGCTGCAATAGACCTCAACCTCGTCGATTCCGTGGGCTTCCACCTCGGCCTGGGCTCCGACAGTGAAATCCTTTATGTGACCCAAACCCAGTTTCTGCGGCAATTTGGAGGCAAAGCCGGCGGCGATGACAACTACTTCTGCTGTAAGAACCTCCTCATTCCCCTGCCTGCTAACAGTTATCTCTACGCCCTCGCCCGAAACCGAGATATCATTGACAAAGGTATTGGTTAAATATACCGCCCCCGCTGCCGCTGCCTTTTCCGCCAGGCATCGATCAAAAGCTGCCCTGTCAACAATGTATGCCTGGACGTCATCTTTGTTCACCCTCAAGAACTCCCCCGACGGAGCATACAGTTTGGCCGATTTGGCTTCTCTCAGGATGCAGCTGCCAGTAATGTCAAAAAGGTCCACGCATTCCTTGCCGATGATTCCGGTACAGCACTTCTTTCCACCCGCAGTCTGATGCCTTTCCAGGACCGCCACATTGCGACCTGTCTCAGTCATTTTATAGGCTACCCGACTTCCGGCCGGTCCAGCGCCAATCACGATAACATCATAGTGGCTCATTTCAAGGTACCGCTTTTCAAGAAATGCATCAGGTATCCTCGTCGAAGCAGTTCAAGGCTGACTAGCAAGAGGATCACCCCGCCGATGATTTCAGGGATATAGACGCCAGGGTTACTCGTTCCGCTGTCAAACCATCCTGACAGAGTGTGCCAAAAGTCAGTGTGGGGATATTTAGGAAAGGACCACCCGTCAATGGGCCAGAATAAAGTTTGAGTTGTGCGCCACATGCGATCCAGTATCAGGTGAAACCCAGAACACAAGGCTACAATAAGAACCCCGGCCCTGCCACCTCGCCAGAGGCGGCACAGTCCGATACTCAGGAGAAAAAGGAGGAAAAGCAAGGTGTGCGCGAATATGCGGCCATTGCCGAAGGTGTTGACAAAGAAATAGTCGCCCACCGGTTTATCTATGATGTCCGGCAGCATGGATCCTAGGAGCACCAGCCGATAGTCTATCACCCAACTGCCAGTGTCCGGCGACGAAACATCAGATGACGCCTGTGTTTTCTGGCTTGTGCTGGATTTAGAAGACCCTTTGCGATGGAGAGCCTTGTCCAATCCCAGCGCTATTCCCGTGGTGATGCCGATATGGCCAAATATGAGCACTTGAATATTATAAACCGAGGGCCTTGTTTGTGAAAGCAGGTAGGCCCCCATTCGAGGGAGAGGTTTGTGCATGCTGGGCCGGAGGCTCCTCGCCATCCCAGCACGCACAAACCGTCATTTGCTCTTCTGTGGTTGTGGCCAAGGGGAGGATTGAAGATTGATCAGAGCCTCCCCGGCAATTGGATATACGAGCACTCTATCAATTGATCGTGACTAGATGATGCTTTCTGTGAGACCATATGTATCCTCCCAGCACAGTTAAGCCCAGCGAAAAAAGGACAAGGGTGCTAAGGTTGGGAGTAGGGTAGCCAGGATCGACGGATGGGCTTTCTATATAAGAATCACTGCCTTCTACATCATCGCAGTATATTGTCAGCGTGTCCCCAGCATAATCCCAAGACAGTTTGACAGCTAACCAGTCGCCAGCATTGAAATCCTGGGTTGTGGTCCCATTATCTTCACAGGTTATCTCCCAGAGATGTTTGGAGGCGGCTGCTACCAGCGCTTCACTGTGGCTTGCAAGAACGGTAATGTCGCCGGTAAGACCATCGAGCTTGCAGACCTCAACAGTAAGATGCTTGCCAATCTCATCCCCGCTGATCCCCTCAATACGAATCCGTGCATTCCATGAGTTTTCCCCAAAGGATAGGCCCACATTGGCTGCGGTATCAGAATAGAACCAGGCAACTTCTTCAGAAGGCAAACCAAAAGATGCACCCGTGCCAGTTCTCGAATCCTTATGCAACAGATTGTCCTTTACATGTTCCTGAGGAGCATCATTTGCCAAAGGTGCGCTGGCCGGTTTGCCTTCAGATGTAAGGTACCATATTTGTGATCCCGAATCAGCCGTTGCAATAGGTGTCAAAATCATTGCTAATAGCCCTATGAGCAGTACTAGCGTCGATGCCTTGCGAATGTGCCGCCTCATGATCTACCTCCCCATCTTTTCCATGATCAGTATTCCTTGATGAAATGCTCTCAGGTCATCGCTTTGCTCCTTTGCTTTCCATTGGGCCACAATTGCGCGGTGACGACTTCGAGGTGAGTATGGCACATTCAATATGCGCCTGTCATGGGACTTTGGTATCAATATCCCCGTAATTCTTCGGGTGGCGAGACCTGGAGATCCATGGCGGAGCCAAATGGGGATCATTGCTCAAGCACCCAGATTACCTGTTTGGCAGTAGGTGAAAGCTAAGGGACAGACGTCTGAACAAGTTTGGTGAAGAATTCGACAGATGGGAAGGATAAGTGAGGTCTCAGTGATTCTGGATTCCCCGGAGCGAAGGAGCATCCCGGGTAGAAGAAAGCAGGCCCCGGAATCGGGGCCTGCTTAAATGGCAGAGGATTAGGTGATGATGCTCTCAGAGCAAGCGGTGGTGGTAGTCAAAGCCGGAGACTAACGCTCTCTGATCTTTACTTCGTATCCCTGGCCTTTGATATCCTCAATCAGCTTACTGGGGTCGGTAGTGTTCACCTGGATGATGAGGTCCCTTGCGTTTTCCTCGGCGTTTTCCTCGGCGAATTCATCCACATGGATCGCCTCAATTTCCAGATCATGTTTGTTGATGAGCCTCATCACGTCTTCGATCTTGCGGGCTGTACCGGCGTTATAGATATGAAGGCGAACGCCGGGCTTGCCGAGACCGAGCACTGGATTGAGTATCCTGTAAACGAAATCATTGGTCGTTACGATTCCAACCAATATTCCTTCATCCACTACGGGTAGTGCTCCAATTTTCAGTTCCTGCGCCATGGCGAGTGCGCTCTCCGCAGTGGTATCCGGCGTGATGGTCACGATATCCCTTTTGATGAGGTCTCCCACCTTCATCGTGGCTGTCAGGGAACTCTCAACCCCCTTTCCATGGGTGGTGAGGGAAGAGAATAATACCTGCCCGATTCCTTTGTCGCTCACCATGCCAATCAGCTTGCCCCTGTCAACCACAGGTAAGCGGCGAATATTCTGCTCAACCATGAGCCGCCGAGCTTCGTCGATTGAGGTCTTGACGGTCACTGTTATCACATTGGTTGTCATGAATTCCCGAACGCGCATGGGTCTCCTCCTCCGCGGTCTGCTTGCCCATTTTTACATTTTGGCAGCACTAAGTCAAGGGCAATTTCCCAAGGATACTCTGATTAAGTTCGGATCAGCCCCCTCGCACCTAATTTTGGGGAAAGAAAGGGAATCCTGAGGGCATCCCCAGGCCCCCGGAAGGAGGAACGCCTCACTTTTTTCAGCACCCTGTTAAATGTTGACTGCCGGATGGCAGACTGCCCTCTTACTTTGGTGCGATTGCACATCTTTTCTTGCCGCGCTATACTCTTTGTACTCCCAATAACCCGAAGGGCAGGGTTCCACGGGCTTGCCCGTGGGGGAATGAAGCGGCGTCGATATGATGTAAAATGTGGGGATGGACGTACGATTATCCGGGCATGGCGTATATCGAACCGAATATCAC
>JAQTRE010000086.1 GCA_028711995.1 Dehalococcoidia bacterium
TGCAGCGTACTCTTGGCAAACGGCTTCTCATCGATTTCAATCCCCAAAGCCACCTTCCATCGAATATCAAAGGCCGCCCTTTGCCATGCTTCCTCATCGCTTACTCGATCATGCGTCTGCAGCAGCAACGCCGTCGCCAGCAGGCTTGGCGGCACACTCGCACGCCCGTTATCAGGACAGTAAATCTCGGCAAAAGACCCATCCTCGAACAACTGCCCCCTCATCGACGCCAAGAATCCATAGAACGAATCGCGGCCCACATGCTCCACATAAAGATTATCCGCTTCGAACAACCCCTTCTGTACCGACCGTTTTCCAAGCATTCGCCAACCCCTTTCCGTCTCGTTGGCTTAAGTATACTTGTCCCTATGCTCCACTACTACCACTTTTCGGCCGGATTTCTAGTCTGCAATCACAACGGAGATTAATCCACTCCTTCAATCTCTGTGGTTTCTTTAATCGTCGCAGAGGCCCATAACAGGAATAGGTTACACGTTCCTCCTACCCCAACAGTATGTTCGATGAAGACGTATCCTCTGTTGCTGACCACACCCACTTTTCGACCCTCTCGAGCGACGCAATCGCGCTCAAATTACTTGATCGTCCTTCAGCTTCACAATGTCCTCCCATGTGTAACCCAGCACTTCAGTCAACACCTCCTCTGTATGTGCGCCGAACTCCGGGGCCGGCAACCTGATCGACGCCGGTGAGCGTGTGAAGTGCATCGGAAAACCTGCCTGAGTCATCTTCCCCCAGACGGGATGATCGAAATCAACGATATATCGATTGGCCCGTACCTGGGGATCCTGCATCATTTCCGGAATTGTGTTGACTGACTCGTATATCAGGTCTCCGGCACTGCCCAAGTTTTGCAGCCACTCGGCTCTTGTCTTGGTGGCAAAAGTCTCATCCATAATAGCGATACACTCGGCGGCGTTTCGACCTCTGACCACCATGTTCTCGAACCGGGGGTCATTCTGAATGTGTTCTAACCCCAAAGCATGACACAGGTCGGCCCAGTATCTATCTGCCTGGACACCGGACAGCATGATCCATTTGTCATCTTTGCACTTGTAGTAATTCCAGAGCGGATTACCGCAATTGTTTCTGTCCCTCCGAGTCATAGGCTCTCCCAGCATGCTCTGGAAGTCGACATACATGCTGAGTAAGTGGATCATGCTGCCGAACATGGAGGTCTGTACCTCTTGCCCAATTCCCGTCCTTTCTCGATACAGGAGGGCCGCTACAATGGCAAAGGCCGTCATGACTGCACCCATGCGGTCAGCCGGCGCACCACGAGCCGCCAACGGAGGCATCGAGGGTTCCCCGAACACGTACATCAGTCCCGATCTTGCCTGTCCACTGAGATCCATGGCGGTCCTGTCCTTATCCAGCCCCTCTGACCCAAAACTGGACGCAGTCGCATATATCAAGAGCGGGTTGTGCTTGGAAAGCACTCCATAATCCGCCTTCAACTGCTGCATAACCGACTGGCGCTTGTTATGGACTACCACGTCCGACTTCGCGACAAGTTCATAGAGTATTCTCCTTCCCTCCGCTTTACCCAAATCCACCGTGACAGACTTCTTGTTCCGGTTGCAGTGTTCGAAGAACCAGTTCTGCCCGGATACTCCGCAAGTGGCACCCTGAGCCTGCATCATGCCGCGCGATGCATCGCCGGTGACCCTATCTTCTATCTTGATGACTTCAGCCCCTAGATCGCCCAGCATAGCCGTAGCACCGGGTCCGACTAGCCAGTGACCCATGTCGATAACCCGAATCCCCTCCAGAATCATTGTCATATACAATACCCTCTTTCCTTTCGTCTCATTCAAGCAACCTATTGGCATATAGCCCTCTGGGCTCTGCAAATCAAGCTTCCCAACTGGTCACCCTGAGCAAGTAAGGGAGAAGCGCCTTAATTTCTCAATTGACACTCAGAATGACGAAATGCCCAATACTTGCGCACCAAACGCCGCTCCCAAGCGCCGTTCGTCTTCCAGTGAGGTCGGCCCGATTGCAGAGCCCAAGAATTAGGTCGACTATCTTACGATCACTTGACTAAATCTCCTCAGTCAGTGATTACATTAGCTTTGCCGTCCTTAAGCAACACTATCACCCCCTTGAAGTTGTGGGTTCCATCCCGATTTATCTTAAATGATCCTCCGGGCGCATTGTCCCATTGAAAATTGCCCGAGCGAAGCGCTTGGGCAATTTTAGCCGGGTTGTCGGAGCCAGCCAACTCTACGCCCTTTAGGGCGACCCAGAGTGTCTGATACATAGCTACATGTCCGCCGCTAGGAGTACTCCCTGGATACGTCTTGACCCAGACACGCTCGAAAGCTTTGCTGCCTGAATCTGGAAGCCCGGGAGTCCACAGAGTCCAACTGTAGGTACCATCAGCCCCGACCTCTTTTGAAGCGGGGCCGGTTGCGGCATTGTCCCCAGCTACAACCTTAATGTCACCCCACCCACCCAGCGAAGGTATCTGTTTGAATATGGCCTGATAGGTCGTGTCCATCCCAGAGGTGTTTGTGATTAACACGTCTGGATTATCATGCTTGATGCGCGTAAGGAGAGCGCTGAAATCGACGGTGCCAACATCGTAGTATTGTTCAGAACCGATCGTTACGCCTGCGGCTTCAAGAAGGCCCTTCATTAACTCGACACGGTGGTGAATATCCTGCATCTCTACACTGAGAAAGCCCACTTTCTTGGGCTTAAAATTGTTCAGCACGAATTCACTCACCAGGGTACTCACGTCACTGGCGTTCGGATAAATACCTCGCACAGTAAATGGCAAATCGCTTAGGTTCTCCGGGGTTGAACCCACGCTCACGAGCGGTACTTTATTATCCTCCGCCGCATCCGATGCCGCGGTGAGAGAAGCTGCCGTCGCCCCGCCAACGGCCACTACCGCAACATTATCGAGCGCCAGCTTTTTGTAGCCGGTTACGGTATCGGATACCTTGGTCGCGTCATCCTGTTTGATCCAGTTAACGGGCCTCATCACTCCGCCAACATTGATACCTCCTGCCTCTTTCAGTTGTGTGTTAATGATCTTCAGCACCTCATCAACAAGGTTACCAGCCCTTGCTGCTCCACCGCTCCACGAGGTCAGAACCCCAATGCGCACAGGCTCTTGGGAGACAATCGGCGTAGTTATCGCCGCAGGGGTTGTCACCCCGGGCGTTGTTGCTGGTGGTGTCATAGTTTTCTCCCCGTTATTATCACCACCACAAGCCAACAGAGCCGAGAGTACGAATACCAGAGTGAGAGCTAGTGCTGCAATCTTATACCTCAAACTCGCATGATTATACACGTATCACCTCCATCTTCGTTTTACCTGTTTGC
Source organism: Dehalococcoidia bacterium (assembly GCA_028711995.1). Lineage (NCBI taxonomy): Bacteria > Bacillati > Chloroflexota > Dehalococcoidia > Dehalococcoidia bacterium. The sequence continues at coordinate 3,355 of JAQTRE010000086.1, forward strand.
CTTTGGTGTCAGCCTCATTTCTCACTGGTTCGCATATCTCCACCTCCCAATCAAAGTTGACTTGCTCGGTAGCGATTTTGTGCCAAAAAACCTAAATCCCGAAGACGGTTTTTGAACGGCCTCAATTCATAGGGCAAACAACTTCTAGACCTGATTCTAAGCCACCATACCTTGCGTGCCATTTATGAAGGTTGCTGACCTTCTTCTCTCTGATGCGTCGTGTTTTGCCCAATTATCTGGGAAGTTTATTCTGGGCGCTCGGTCTGATTATCAAGCATGGGCTTTCTGGCTGTTGGTCTGTTAATCCGTTGCGGCCTTCCCTTGATCGCTACGCATATCATCTGCGTTGCTTTTCTGTATCGATATTCAAGAAACCAGCACTAAATCAGGACCGAACCCCCATTGACACTCAGGGTCTGGCCGGTGATATGTCCAGAAACTCGATCTGACACCATGAACAACACCGCATTGGCAATATCCTCTGGCGTACCTAACTTGCGCAGAGGATATCTCTTGGCCCATTTCTCCAGGACTTCCGGCTGCATCATCCCTTGTATTTCTTTACGATGCCAATTGCTCATTTCCCCTACCTCGTTTGCTTTTGCCGGAGTCAGCGCCGGGCAAATCACGTTCAGTCGTATGCCGTGTGGTCCCATTTCAAAAGCCAGGCTCCTTGTCAAGCCGATCACGCCAGCCTTTGCACTGGCATATACGGCCCCCTTGGCCTCGAAGGTTCTGCCTGCATCCGAGCCGATGGAGACGATAGCTCCGCTCTTCTGTCGCATCATCGGTCCCAACACCGTCCGGGTACAATACAACACGTTTCTGAGGTTGAGTCCAATTGTTCTTTCCCATATGGACAGATCTTCCTCAATGAATTTGCACGGGATATGGCCAGCTCCAGCGTTGTTTACCAGAATGTCTATGCGCTCGAACCTACCCAACGTTTCTTCAACCATCCGTTGTATTTGCTTCGGCTCGGTCACATCGGTTTTCGAGGCCCAAATATCGACGGCCCCGACCCGCTTTGCCTCCTTCACGACTTTTCGGGACTGAATCTCATCTATATCAGCGATGACGATTTTGGCACCTTCCCTGGCTAGCCCCAGAACAATGGCACGCCCGATGTTTGATGCGCCTCCGGTGACAATCGCCGTCTTGCCCTCCAACTCCAAGTCCATCTTTCACCCCAGGGTTATTGTCGTGTTTTCCTCTTGACCTCGACCAGTTCGTAACGGACGCCGACGACCTCGTCGACATCCACAAAAGCGAGCCTCACTCCGGGGAGACGGTGGTGCCAAACGGGCTCTGATTCGTCTCTGGTCAGCTCAGCCAGCATTTCCTCCAGGTCTTCTACGAGGTACCCCAGATGATGAAGCCCCCCTCCTCTTGACCAGTAGAAGTCTCTTATGTCCGCGTCGGCCTCCAAAACTTGGAAGAGCTCGATTTCAACGGGACCGGGATGGGTAGTGAAGGCTGCCTTCATCTTCCAGTCTCTCGGCTGACCGCGAAAAATGGCGCCCGTCAGCTGAAACTCTTCAACGCGGAAGGGCCCCCAGCCGAAGCGAAAGATGGAATGCGCTACTGCCCTGTCCACATCTCTAACCAGAATGCCCATTTGCCATAGCGATGGCAGTTTTAATGTGTGTTGTTGGTTCGGCATGGATGGTTCCTCCTCTTCGCCGGCGTGGCAAAACACTTTCGCATCCGGATTGCAGATGTCCTGTTCCCTAGTATCTAACCATCTGATCGTTTTCCAGATCGGTTCACATCGCTCGTTTCAATCAGCTCACCTTGGTCTTCCGCCCGGTATACTTTGCACGCTATGCCATTGGTTGTCCACGATCCGCTCACCGGGTCCGGTACCTGATGTTCCTCATCAATGACCACGTTTATGTTAGAACGCCAGAGTCCATGAAGTGAGGGCTCTGCACCGGGTTCCTCAGGAAACCACCAGCCATGCTGAGCATGTACCACATCGCTGGCAATGCCTTCAAAGTGCCGGCACTTGTGCTTGCTTCTCCCTGAAGGAGTCTCGATCCACAGCCAATCCCCATCTCCTATGCCTAACGTAGCCGCCGTTAACGGGTTAAGCTGCGCAATTGGGTCAGGGGTCTTCTGGCGACAGGGCTTGAGCTGGCGAGAACCTGAATGGTGATACTGCAGTATCCTGCCCCCGGTGATCAAGGTCAGAGGATACTCGCTGGCAATCTTGGCAGATGAAAACCGGGGCTGTGGAGAGTCTTGGTAACTGGGTAAGGGATCGCCTCCTAGTTCTTCAAGAACGGTGGAATAAAGCTCGAACTTTTCGGTGCGGGTACCGAAGCCCAACCTCTCATATTTCTTGAATTCGTGACGCGGAACATCAACTCCTCCTTTGGCAACAAACTGCTCGAAGCTGATCCCCAGCGGGGCTACCACGTGATCATAGGCCTCTTCTAGGGTCTCCCATGGCCAATATTCGTCCTGCCCCAACCTCTTTCCAAGCTCACGCCAGAAATAGTATTCTGTCTTGCGTTCATACCTAGGGGTAAGCGCTGCTTCGCCTCCAATCAGGCCGGCCCAATAGTCGCCCCCGAAGAGCACCGGCCTCTCCAGACAGGAAGCCGGTGGAAGGACATAATCAGCGAGTTGGCAGGTGGGAGTCATGAAGATGTCCATCGCTACATGCAGATCAATCTTCTTCATCGCTTCGATTATCTGCCCGGTGTTAGGATTGCACACCAGAGGATTGTGCGATACGGTTATCATGCCTTTGACAGGATAGGGTTTCCCCGTAATCATGGCACGGAATACCGAGGGGGGATGGGCGGCCATAAGCCACATGGGAGAGGCAGGCCTAGGGGTAACCCTCTTAATGTTCTTGGCGATCTTTTCGTACACCGGCCAGGTGAGAAACTTCCCTTTCCCGGATATCATTTTAGCCTTTTGCTCCTGAGGAAGCTTGTCGCTGAGTGCGGTTTCACCGGAGAGCACCGCGGAAGGATGTGGCAGATTCATCCGGTCGCCCCCGCGTACATCCAGATTCCCAGTCATGGCCGGTAGGAGGAGCTTGGCATGGAGTGCAGACACCGTGTTCGGCACCCGCTCCAAGGCTCTGCCCCATGTTATTGCGGGCTTGCTGGTGGCGTATAATCTAGCTGCTTCCCTGATCCTGTCAGCGGGCACACGAGTGATATGGGAAACCTTTTCCGGGGGATAGTCTTTCACTCGCTCCCGGAGTTGATCGAATCCGTAACAGTACTGCTGCACAAATTCTCGGTTGTGAAGGCCCTCAGTGATGATGACATGCATCATACTCAAGAGGAGAGCGGCATCGGTGCCAGGTCTAGGTTGCAGCCAGATATCTGCGATCCTGGTTGATTCGGTGCGTCTGGGGTCGATCACGATCAGCTTGAGGCCGCTCTTTCTGGCATCGAGGATTTGAAGCCAAAGCGGCCTGTTGCTTTGTGCCGGATTCGTGGCCAGAAGCATAATGCAGCGTGTTTCGGATTGAATAGGACTGAGAAATATGTTCGACCCACTGAGAGCCAGCGCCAGTGTCTGCGCTACTCCATAACAGATATGCTGTGAGGCCACATAGTTCGGGCTTCCAAACAAGTTTTGAAAGCGTCCTCTGAACTCGTCAGGCGTGCCAAGCTCGGCGTTGGCAGCGAAAAGCACCGCTTCGGGTCCATAAACGTCGGCTATTCTCTTCAACTTCTCCGCGATTTCATCAAGGGCTTGTTCCCATGTTATCCGTTGCCATCTATCCTGCCCTCTCTCCCCCACCCGCTTCTGCGGATAGTTGACCCTCATGGGATGATAGAGGAATTCCTTGGCCGCACGGTTCTTTATGCAGCCCTTGACGATACTCGTTGCTCTTTTCGCGGCAGGGGAATCTCCAATCTGAACAGGCTCTATGCCAACAAACTCTCCATTCCTGACCCTGACACCGATGAAACAATGCTGAATGCACAACCCACATACGCCCTTCTTCACTTGGTCTGCCATTATGCCCTCCTTTGCCAGGAAAATGACAGCCCACCCTCCAGACGCTGATATTCAGTCCTCTCACGAATATGCGGATAGGCACGCCCCCACACGATGACCCGATAAGCTGGTTTCATTTCCCCCTCCTTTTGAATGGAATATCGGTGCATCATTTGCCCTATCAAACGTCCCTCAGATGACTTCTGCCTCTTTCAGTCGGCTGATATTCTCCCGACTATATTTCAGAAGTTCGCTGCATTAAGCCTCATCGTCACACTCGAGGGCTCCCTGCGCATTTGCCGCTCCTTTATAGCCTCGTACCAGAGTTCGCCCTGTTTGGTGTACAGCGTTGCAGATGCCCTCATCAGTTTTATGAGAGATTTCTTCGGACGGGTTCTCCAGTGTGGCTTGGTTATATGCTGAAGGTTTATTGTCCCACTAACGGAACAAGTTTTCCGTCTTTATAATATGCCAGCAGTCCCACGCCATTGTGAGTGCCATTTGCGTTGATCTTGAATGGTCCTGCCGGTGCGTTCTCCCAGACGAAGTTCCCCGAGCGGGCCGCCTTCTGGATATCCGCAGGCTTATCCGATCCGGCCATCTCTATGGACTTCAATCCTACCCAGATGGTCTGATACATTATGAAATGGCCTGACGTAGGACGCTCGCTGTATTGCGCCGTCCAGATGTCCTCAAACTCTTTGGATCCGGGATAAGGCAGCCCGGGCATCCATAAAAGCCAATGGTAGGTACCCTCTGACCCTTTCTCTTTCAAAGCAGGGCCGCTTGAGCTACTATCGGTGCTGATGAATTTGATATCGCCCCAGCCGCCAAGTTCAGGCATTTGCTTAAAGATGTTCATGTAAAACGCGTCAGTTCCTCCGCCGGCCCCAAAGAGAACATCGGGGTTCTTTTGCCTGATGGCAGTAAGCAATGGCGAGAAATCGACTGTGCTGACTTCGGGGTATTGCTCATAGACGACATTCACGCCAGCAGCCTCCAGCATTTTCTTCATTAGGGAACCGCGGGCGCGAATGTCGTCCATGTTCACCATAATGAAGCCCGCTGTTTTGGGCTTGAACTCCCTCAAGGCAAAATTCAACACCATCGGTCCGTTATCAGTGGCGTTCGGATATGCACAGCGTATGGTGTATGGCCTGTTGCTCAGGTCCACTGGGGTGGATCCCACGCTGAAAAACGGCACCTTGCCCTCTTCCGCAGCATCGGATGTGGCCGTGAGACAGGCTGCGCTCGCCCCGCCAACAAGGACGGCCGAAACACCTTGCAACGCCAGCTTCTTGTAGCCTGCTATGCTATCGGCTACCTGAGTCATATCATCCTGTTTGACCCACTTGACAGGCCTCATCACTCCACCAACATTAAGACCTCCCCTCTCCTCCAGTTGTTTGTCGACAATCTTGAGTATCTGGTCGACAATCTGCCCCCCCCTGGCCCCTGCCCCTGACCATGAGGTCAGAACGCCAATTTTCACCGGCTCGTCCGAGACAGGCGGCGTAGGAGTTGCTGCAGGTGTCGTCCCAGGCTCCTCTTTATCATCGTCTCCGCAAGCCATGAGAGCTGACACTAGTAATACTGAAATCAAAACGAAGGCTGCGATCTTGTATATGAATCCCAACTTCTGATGCATGGCCTACCTCTCTTATCATATTTGACCCTGTTTTGTTCCGTTTCTAGCCTCACATTCTGGCACACGGCGATTCAACATGAGGTCTGAATGGGATTTCCTCTTCTTTTCAAGTGATATCGGTTCGCAATGTCACGACGGTGTTGAATGCATATCCACATTGAGCAGTGGTCCCTTTCCATCACCTCCTTTCGGCTGACGCGGCTGTTTAGTTTTGATTTCAGCCTCGATTTCGACCCTTGTTGTAATGCCTTCACTCACACGTATCTGGGAGAATCAACTCAGATTCAGATTGAGGGGAAAATCCTCCATTAGAACAGCCAATCAGCTTACTTTCACCACTTATGAGGCATCCCCTTAGCTCAAACCCAATGATCCGATCAACATAATCTCCGATAAAATCGACTGGTCCTTCGTCCATCGCCTAGCCATGGATAAGTACTCTCCTCAAGGGGCAGAAGGCTACGATCCGCTCTCCCTATTTAAGGCACAACTTTTGATCTATCTCAGAGAAGTGAAATCGGATCGGCATCTGGCGGCTACCCTGCAATACAATGCAGGCTTTGACTCCCTTGCGGATTCAACTTCCTGAGGACACCTTCCAACGGCACTTTCACCAATTTCCGCGATCATCTGGGAGAAGATATCCTCATCAAGCCCTTCATTGTTCGATTGCCCAAGCTATCACGCTGAAGGTCATCGGGGTTCGGTATACTGCCACTGATCCCACTCACTTATGGGCGTATTCCAACCGGTTCGGCAAAAAGACCTGCTCCTTCAAGGGGATTTGCGATTGTCCCCGGAGCTATTCGGAATAAGCTCATACTATAGCAAGGCTGCTATTCGGCAGCCTGGAGCCTTACCCCCGAAGAAGGTAAGGCTCCAGACGCCACGAAAGGGAAAGGAGACTCTCCCCCCGCTGGTACGTCGGGGGGATGATGATTCAAGAATCAGACTGAAAACCAAGGAACAAGAGCTACTGCAGAGCCTTTTCTTTACCCCAGCCAGAGGAATACCCTCTGGTGGAGCCTGTTCCAAAAGGAACCCTCTCTCGCAATAAAAGTGCAATGCATGCACCAGCGTGGTGAGAGCCTACTCCGAAGCTGAGGGTTCTTATCTTTGGATAGCCCCAGGATCAGGGGGCAAAAGCAAGATGCATGTCTCCCTGGCGCTCTGCGGGCCAAAAGCCAAAAAGGTCGGGACGGCGATCACCAGAGAGCTCACTAAGCCTTAACCGCCGCCATGCCCGATAGGAGCATAAGCGAGCGTACAACGGGTGGCCATGAGAAATCCGAGAGAGGATACTGTCCCAGCAAGCTGATTATGCTGTTGTTAAACTGCCCAGACCCTCAAAATCGAGAGTCTAACCAACGAGAACGCCATCTCAAAGTCAAGCATGAGGTTTGAAAGACCGAGCCAATCTCAATCACGTGAATCCTGATCGCCATCCTTAAACAACCTCAAATCGTCCCGCTTCCGTACTTCCATGTACGGGACCAATGCTTGTTGAAGACTCTGTGACTCTCTTTGCTAAGCTCAATCTGGGCGATAATGGCGCCGACTCCATGAACGCCCCGAGGATCAAGCATATATTCCTTAAACTTCCTGAATCTTCCCTGCTGATACGTATCAATCTGCTCCTGTGAATAGTCGACGGTGTACCAGACCGGGATGCCGAGCTCATCCGCCGCTTCCTTGGCCTCTTCAACGTCGTCCACCACAAAGACCACCCCAATGAGCCCCTCGCCACGGGTCTCGACGATTTGCTTGATCTTGCTGTCGCGATCGGGAAGAGGACTAACCAGCTCAATCCCGGCATCCCAACTCATGGCCATGCTCACGCCGAGAGAAGCCGCTTCCTCGTCGTTGGTGCTGTGAAAGGTTGCGCCAAGAAGTTTGGAGAACAGTTGCTTCCCTCTCTCGAGATCCTTCACGGCGATTACGACTCGATTCACTCCAAGTGGTTGCACAAGACCCTCCTTCCTTTCAGGACTGGTGCCCATTCCTTACATCTTACCCCACCAAAAGCGCCTATCTCATGTGCCGCAAAATAGGACATTCCCACTTATTGACAACACATGAATTTCCTCGCTATTACATCGCAAATATTGCGGCCGGGAAACTAAGAGCTCTGCCTCCTGCCAAAGCCGCTGGCCGTGGTGCTTACCGGACGCCCTTTCCGAATTTTTTCATGCATGCCCTCGTACATACGAGTCAGCCCATCTCGCAACGGAACCCTGCAATAACCGGCAATTTTCTGGCGAAGGGTCGCATCAACATACACAGTAGGATAGGTATAAACATCCCCATCTGGGTAAACGAACTTGGGATTTATGCTGGCCAACTTGCCAAAGTGTTCAAAAATATCCTCCAATGCCATGACCTCGTCACCAGCCAGGTTTACGGTCAATGCCGGCACCGTTGCGGCATTCAACAGGGGCTCGAGAAACTCGACCACATCGTCATTACTAATAGGCTGAATAATATTTGTATGTGTTTCTTTCTTGGGCAGTGGAACAGGATGCCCATCGAGCATGACCTTCAAAAGAACGCCCAGAAGACCGCCTTTGCCGAAGGTGCCGTACTGAACCCCCAGTCGGCAGATGACTGTCGGTAAATTCAGGTATCTTGCCGTGGCGCGTACCGCACCTTCACCCGCCAACTTTGTCCCATCATAATGCCCCATGACCGCCGCCCCCGTGAGATCGTCCTCTCGATATCTGTGGTTGGGGTCAGGATTCGCCGCGTAAACGCCAGTTGCTGATATGTGCATGAACGCCCGCGCCTTTTGGCAATGTGCCATCAGCAGGCCTGGGCCTTCCGCATTAGCGTACATGCCGCTCTCAAATGACTTGGGATTGGTATCCGCGGCCGCATGAATCACGTAGTCAAAATCATCAGGCAATCCATCGTAATTTCCGCTTGCATAATCTCCGACCACTGTGTGAACGCCTCGCCCATCCCAATATTCGCGCTGCCCAGATCGGGTGTAACGAGCAAGACCCCAGACATCATTATGTGGTGCCAACTCATAAGCGATAGTCCCTGCGAGCTGACCGGTCAGGCCTGTGACAAGTACCTTCCTCTCTTTCAACATATACCATTCCTCCTTTCAATAGTTGACAAGAACGCCTTCCTTCTAAGGGAAATAATCGACACACTGTCTTGTGTGTCAAAGCAGTTTTCGGAACACTTCTGCTCCGTTGTAGCCCAATACTTTTAACGATTGCGCGAATGACTTCATTCCGGCACCGCGTCCGCCGCCTCGCCTGAGCGAGGCGGCGGAATTCACATCATCCTTTATCTGACGATGAGCGGGCTCTTGAAATCGCGCAGGTCCGGCACGAAGTTAGCAAAGGCGTTCGGGTAAACGAGTCCTGGTTTGGCCCCGCAAACGATGGGAATAGTCTGGATTATGGAGATGGCG
>JAQTRE010000087.1 GCA_028711995.1 Dehalococcoidia bacterium
TTTTTGAGTTCCTTGCGCTCCTCGCCCGTCAACCTGACCTTGTATTTCAACAGCGGCATATCAACCCCCTTTCTGAAGATTGCTATACCGCTATTTTAGCGTCAATGCAAGTGTGACATGACACTAGTCGAGGTGCAGGAACGTTTGGACAGGCGACTCATGGTGTCCTGTAAGGGGGAGATTCTTACCCCGCAGGAAACGCCTCCTCTTGCCTCACAACTACGTGCTTCGATTGATGCCTACTACGCAAATGGGGGTTGGGCCAAACTGGCCGAGGATCTACTGCACGACCCGAACCCGCCGAAGCGTTTTCAGTCCGGTAAGAAACACATCGGCCTTGGTTGGGAGCCATCCTGGTACAACAATGAAGATGGAAAGCGCACTCATAGAGAGCTGGTTCTGGCGGGGATGGAACGGGCTCGGCTTCAGGGCAAGCATATTGGAAGACACAAGCGTGTGATCGACCAGGAAGGATTCTTGCAGCGCCTACAGACGACGGTGAATCGTATCGCCGAGGGCGTCATTTCCCGGCGACAATCGGCCCGGGAATTGGGCATTGGCTATGCTACCCTTAAACGCCTGCTCGACGCCAATTTCAACTCGCTGCAAGAAAAGCAGGACAGCATAGCTCTTCACTCCCGTCAGAGAACCTATTTTCTTCTCTACAGATTGGCTTCGCATGAACAATTCATTCCATCGATCTGAAGAGTAATGGACTTGATATCTTGGGCTGTTTCAATATGATTGGTCATTTGCTCTTCTCCGAATTCATCCGTTACACTCTGCCAATTGTTGGTTAAACTTCAATTGGTTTCGCTATCGTTCACAACTTTGTTGAGGTATGGTAGAACTTCACGCCAGACCTTCAGCGCCTCTTTGTAAGCCATCTTCCCCTTGTCCGTAAGTTCATAGACCTTGCGCTCTCTACCCCCGGTCGCTTCCGCGTTCACCACGGCGTAATCGCCCTTCGCCAGCTCGTTCAGAATCGGATAGATCGTCGCATACGCAGGGGTACAGCAACCCTGGGTAAACTGGCGCATTTTCTCCAGGAGAGCATAGCCATGGGTTGGTCCCTGATAAAGTGTTTGCAGAATGAGAAACTTGGAAAGGCTCATATTAATTAAAGATTTCCAATAAGCTTGACTCTCTAGCTGCATAATCGTTTCCTTATGAAGATCATCGATATATCGAGCATCTATGTATTACCTCAATGAATACGCTTTGTCAATAATCGTATAGGCATCGCTCTCAGAACAGGAGGTCCGTACCCGTAGGAGTTGGCTTACCCTGTTCGGAGGCGATGATATGTGTGAGGCTCAGCATCTCAGTCTGGTGGCATCGGTTCATCAACGGTTATTGAAGCGCTGCGCTCTTCAGCAGTTGCTGTATCGGCTCTCCCTGACGCCCCAAATTAGGCTATTGACAAAAGTCCATTAGGTGCTGAGAATATGTAGATATCTGCATATTGTCCTGAAAGGGGGATTGTATGAGGGACCTTCTGAAAGCCTTCAAAGCGCTGTCTGACGACACCAGACTGCGGATCTTGAATGTCTTGCTGGAGCGCGAGTGCTGTGTATGCGAGGTGATGCAGGCACTGAGTATATCACAAAGCAGAACATCCCGTAATCTTGGTATTCTCAATGACGCCGGATTTCTCAAATCCCACCGGGATGGGATGTGGACGGTATACGCGATCGATTATGACGCTATCCGCCAATATCGGCCCAAACTGGTTGAGCTCGTCGGACTAGCGCTTGAGGGGAATAGCGAAGCACAGAAGGACCGGGAGCGCCTGAGGAAGGCTGAGCGGGTAGGACCCGGCTGCGCCGCGGTTTGCACCAGGTGAAATTTTTACCCGTCTCATGCGCTCATGTACATATGCGAGGTAGCAATTGACTTGAGGCGTTCCCTGATGTCGGCACGGGCTACGGCACAGCCATGGAATTGCTTTTGGTTGAAACAGATTTGAGCAGTCCTACCACATTGGTGATTCGCAACATCATGGAACAAGAAGATGCTGATCTATCTCTTTACGGTATTGGTCGTGGCCGCTATCAGCGGGCTCGTTTTCGGACTTGTCACATCATAAGGAGAAAATATGAACATCAAGGTGCTGGGGCCTGATTGTCCCAAGTGCAGACAACTGGAGAAGACGGTCGAGGAGGTGGTCAAAGAGATGGGGTTGGATATCACAGTAGAAAAGGTAAGCGATATGAAGAAGATCATGAATTATCGTATTTTGATGACTCCGGGGTTGGTCATCGATGAAAAAGTGGTGGTCTCCGGTAAAGTGCCGAATAAGGTCGAGGTCACCCGGTATATCACCAGCGCCTTGGCCAAAGGATAGGGGCCCAGAGGCAAAGGCCAATTTCCCGTCCACGGGAAGAGGGGAGGAAAATCAATGAATACCGTGCTCATAAAATTGGGGAGACCCTTGCCTGAGCTATTCGGGTTCAAAGGAGGGACGCCTTATTACCTCCTAGCTGAAGAAGCATCGGAGGGTGAGACCATCCTCAGCCTGATGCGCAAATTGGCTAGAACTCACCCCGATTTCGCGGCCGTCGCCTTCAATTCCGATCCCGAAGGCAAAGATACCTCGCCGTTTATTGTGCGCCTGAATGATCGGATATGTAGTCGCACCGCCACCATCCATGACAGCGATATCGTAGCCCTCTTCCCGGGAGTCGGCTGATGAGGGTGTCATAAGGTGCTCGTGGAGCGCCTAGCGAAACGAAGAGCATCTTCGAATGCCTTGAAGAAGGTAGAAAAGAAATAGGGCATCCGGCGAGTCAGAGAATAGGAGGCAAAAATGGCGGAGTTTCTGGAGACAACCTTCGAGAAGTTAATCTTCAAGGTGAAGGTGGGCTACCTCTACAGTAAGGAGGATTTCTGGGCCGACATAAGGGGCAATGTGGCAACCGTGGGGTTGGCCGACTTCCTTCAGAAGTCCAAAGGAGACGTTGCCTTTCTGGAGACAGTTGAGCCGGGCACACCAGTTAAAAAGGGTCAAGAATTGGGCAAGATCGAGACTATAAAAGCCACCGTTGGGATCATATCGCCGGTCAATGGCAAGGTGATCGAGATCAACCCTGAGCTTGAGGACAGCCCGCACCTTATCAACAGCGACCCTTACGAGGCAGGATGGATATACAAGATCGAACTCACTGATCCAGAGGGAGACAAGGGTAAACTCTTAGAGGCCGAAAGCTACATGAAACTAATGAGGGAAAAGATCGAGAAGGAGGGAAAGAAACTATATGGGTAGGAAGGATAAGAAAGTGGTCGTGATGGCGTGTAGCGGGATCGGCAAACCCTTAGGGGCGCTGGCCCGAGAGACCACGTATGAGTTGATAGAGCGGGTCAGGCCGGGGACTGCCATAACGACCTGTCTGCCTCTCGTGGTGATCGGCGACCCTGAGGCAAGGAATCTGGTTCTGGGGAATCCGGTGATTTCCATCGACGGTTGTGCAAAGGAATGTGCCAAGAAAAGTCTCGAATCTCAGGGGGCGAAAGTGGCTAGGTCTTACCAGACTCTTGATTTCCTGAAGAAGCACAAGGGATTGAAACCGGAGGGCATCAGCGAACTGAACGAGGCAGGGCAGAAGCTTGCCGCACTATCGGCCGATGACCTGGGAGAGGTCGTGGATGAGCTTGTCAAGGAGGATAGATGATGGCCAACGAAGTTCCGTATGTGGGTATCGTTTCATGCAGCGGAGAGGAGTTGCCGGAAGGAACCACTTCCCGAGTCGCCTGTCGCAAGGTGCTTGAAGAGTTGCAGCCTGGGAGAAGCGTCACGATGTGTCTGCCCCTCTTCATCGCTGGCGGGGTAGAGGAGCGGACTTTCGCGTCCAAATATCCTACCATCACTGTGGACGGCTGCGAGAAACGGTGCGCCGCCATAGCTACCGAGAAGCTCTCAGGAAAGCCAGCCAAGTGCCTCATCGTCACTGACATCCTCAAGAAAAAAGGCGTCCCTCGTCCAACCAAGTTACGCCACCTGGGACCGGAAGAAAAGGCCGCCGCCCAGGCAGTTGCTGAGGAAATTGCCAAAGCCATAGACGAAGTCGTGGGAAAGGCATAAGGAGATAACATGGCCATTTATAAGAACAAGGTAGAATGGCGCGGCGAGCACCTGGGTTACACATGGTGTCAGAATGGAGTCGAAATGAAGTTCTCCGCCCCACCTACCCTATTCGGCCTGCCAAATGTACTCACCCCTGAGGATGCCTTTGTGGCGGCGGCTAATACCTGCTACCAAATGATGGTCATCTGGGCTATGGAGCGGTTCAAGATAGAGCTTGTCTCCTTTGAGTGCGAGGCTGAAGGCGAGGTGGAAGAATTCATCGACCGAACATCGTGGTTCAAGAAGGTGACACTGTCTCCGAAAATCGTGGTCAGAGGGAAATCGCAAGCGACAGTGCAGCGAGCCCTTGAGATGGCGCTGAAGTACTCAACGATCTGCCAGTCGCTCAAATCCGAAGTGAGCATCAAGCCAACCATCTTGGTGCAGTAGGTGATTGCCGATGCGAGAAAGATATCAAATCGCCTTTCTTGGAGGAGGTCCTGCTGGATACCAGGGCGCGATACGTGCAGCGCAGCTCGGCGTCCGTGTAGCGGTAGTTGAAGAGAAGCTCTTGGGAGGTGTTTGTCTCAACAAGGGTTGCATACCCACCAAGACGGTACGGGCCTCTGCCGAGATCGGCCGGTCCATGCGCCGGGCCCAGGAGTATGGATTTCAACCCGTCGAGGCGATCCCGGATATGACTGCCATCATTGCCCGGAAAGAGAGGGTAGTGGCCAGTTTGCGCTGGAGCATCGAGCGGCTATTTCAGGCACACCGGATCGATCTGGTGGAGGGAAAAGGGCGCTTAATCAGTCCACACAAGATAGAGGTGGAAAAGGACGGACACGCAGACCTGGTAGAAGCGGAAAAAGTGGTTATCTCTACCGGCTCTCGACCAGCAACCCCGCCAGCATTCCAGCAAGAGCCGGGGATATTCTTGGCCGATGAGATTTTCAACATCACTTCCCTACCGAGCGAGTTGCTGGTAGTAGGTGGTGGAGCCATCGGTGTAGAAATGGCCGCCATCTTTCAGGAACTCGGCACGCAGGTTACCTTGATAGAAGCTGAAAACCGACTCTTGCCATCTGAAGACGCGGAGATGAGCGACTATTTGCAGGGCATTTTCCGAAGGCGAAGGGTCAAGACTATCTGTGGCGTCCAGATCGAGTCGGCAACTAAAAACGGTGATCAGTTCAGCATGAAACTCTCTGATGGCGCAACCATTACATCAGGCGCAGTGCTCCTGGCAGTGGGACGGCACCTCAACATTGACGGCATTGGTTTGGAAGATGTTGGGATAGACGTTCACAAAGGCCATATCAAAGTAGATGAGCATTTGCAGACCACTATGCCGGGCGTCTATGCTGCAGGCGATGCGATTGGCGGCTGGCTATTGGCGCATGTGGCTTTTGCCGAAGGCATCTGCGCAGCAGAGTGTGCGCTGGGTCGAGAAAGCCGGATGGACTATCGGGTCGTGCCCCGGTCGATCTTCAGCATGCCGGAATACTCAGCGGTCGGCCTTTCGGAGGAAGAGGCTCAAAATACCCACAATATCAAAGTGGCTCGTTTTCCTTTCAAATCTCTGGGAATGGGACAGGCCATGGGAGAAGTGGAGGGTCTGGTCAAGATCATCACTGATTCCCAGACCGACCAGATTCTTGGAGCGCATATCATTGGAGCGCATGCCAGTGACCTGGTTTCCGAGATCGCACTGTCTATGCAGGCAAGTGTGCCCAGCAGCGTCATCATGGAGACAATACATATTCATCCCACATTATCAGAGGCGGTATTGGAAGTGGCTCAGGCATTGCACGGCCAAGCGATTCACATACCCCCGCAGGAGATGGCGTGATGCCCGTATCGGTGCCAAAATGGCTGATGGCAGAAGTCCGTCAGGCAAAGAGAGGGCAAGATGCCGAGAACATCACCCACACCGCGGGTCTGCTCTCAGACCTCAAGCTATCCACGGTTTGCGAGAGCGCCCGGTGCCCCAACAGGGGTGAGTGCTTCTCTCACAACACTGCCACCTTTCTAATCTTGGGGGAAATCTGTACTCGCGGTTGCGCCTTCTGCGCCGTGAAGCGGGGCCAGCTACTTGGGCTTCCAGACGAAGGCGAACCTGAGCGTTTGGCCCAGGCAGTAGTCACATTAGGCTTGCGTCACGTGGTGATCACCTCCGTGACCCGCGATGATTTATCCGATGGTGGCGCAGGACATTACGCAGAGGTTGTGGCGACTTTGAAAAAGTGCTGTCCCGATGTCAAAGTGGAGCTCTTGATACCCGATTTCGGAGGTTCAAGCGAGGCTCTGGGCACGGTATTAGCGACCCGACCGGATGTATTAGCCCACAATCTGGAAACAGTCCCTCGTCTCTACCCACATGTTCGAAAGGGCGCGGAGTACAAACGTTCACTTAAGCTGCTTGAGAAGGCAAAGAAATTCTCGCCCGGCGTTTTCACTAAATCGGGTTTAATGCTGGGCCTTGGAGAAGAGGATGAAGAGATTGAAGAAGTGCTCTGGGATTTGCGAGGGGCAGAATGTGATATGTTGACGTTGGGCCAGTATCTGACACCATCGCTGGCCCATGCACCGGTGGCGCGCTATGTGATACCAGAGGAGTTTGCAGACTGGCAGCAAAAGGCTTTGAGCATAGGTTTCAAAAGCGTGGCCGCCGGCCCGTTGGTGAGAAATTCCTACAAAGCTCGCGTGTTTTTTGAGGAAATGAGATGAGGACATGGAGGTTTGTAGATACCGGGGCCTCACCCGCCTCGCTCAATATGGCCATCGATCAGGCAATGCTGGAAATGCATGCCAGCGGTAAGTCCTCACCCACTCTGCGCATTTACCAGTGGAGCCCGCCGGCAATCTCATTGGGATATTTCCAGCGACGCCATGGAATCGATCTTGCCGCATGTCAACGCCTTGGCATCGATGTGGTCAGGCGACCAACAGGTGGCAGGGCCGTGCTGCACTTCGAGGATGTCACTTACGCTATTGTTGCGGGCACGGTTGATGGCATCCCTTCATCGGCGGCTGCCGCCTACCATTTGATTTACCAAGGACTGCTGGCTGCATTTCGCACTCTGGGATTTGAGGCTGAGTTGGGTCGCAATGGGGAGAAGTTGCTTCCATCTGATATGTGTTTTCTTACCAGCACAGCAGGGGACATCCTTCACGAGGGGAAAAAGTTCGTTGGGAGTGCGCAGGCCTGGCATGGCTCCTCTATGCTTCAGCACGGCTCCATCATCTTGGAGCCCCATATCGAGGTATGGACGAATCTCCAAGGCGACGGTCATGTCTCTTCGCCAAACTATGAAGAGATGATTAAGCGGAGAATGACATCGGTCAGGGAGATACTGGGATGTGTCCCCGGAAGGGAGAAAATAGGCGCCGCGATTCAGCAAGGCATGTCCCAAGTGCTTGGGGTGGAGTTCAACGAAGATGGATTAACCCCAGAAGAATGGGGCATCGCCCGCAAGATCAGTGATGAACTCGATGAGGAAGAACTATGTTTGGACAAGAACCTGCCCGGATGTCAACCGGTGAGTTCAGGACCGGCATTGCAGACAACAAGTAATGGCTCCCACATCGTATTGAGGCAGAGTGACAATGGAAAAACCCTGTTGCGACAAGGCCGCCGCAAGGATGATAAAGAAACTGACTTTGCCTGATGGTTCACAGGTAGGTATCGTCAATCTGGAAAGCATCCTGAGGGAAGTTGCCGATCTGAAGCAGGTTGGTGCGGCGACCATTAAGAAAGAACTGCTGGAAAGAGCCAAGGCTTGCAACTATATTGCTCCCGCCGCGGAGGAGAAATACGCCAAGGCGCTCTTCAGAGAGTATAAACAGCAATATGGCAGAAATCGAAAACAAGAAGATGATCCATAAGAAGGCGCGAGCGGTCCTGTTTGTATGTGTGCATAATTCCGGCCGCAGCCAGATGGCGGAAGCCTTCTTCAACCAGGCGGTTCAGGGTCAGGCAAAAGCTCTTTCGGCGGGGACCGACCCAGCCCCTGGGGTCGGTCCGACAGTGGTCGAAGTGATGAGAGAAATCGGCATCGATCTGAGCGAGAGCATTCCTAAAACTCTCACTCCAGAAATGCTCGACGGGGCGGACAAGGTGATCACCATGGGCTGTGGAGTGGAAGGGGTCTGCCCGGCAACATTCGCGGAGACGCAAGACTGGGAACTGGAAGACCCCAAAGGCCAACCTACGGAAAAAGTGAGGCAGATTCGGGAACAGATCAGGAGGCATGTGATGCATTTACTCGATCATTGAAGCGATCGCTGTCCCTGATGATGATTGTCACCAGGCATGGTTCAAATCTAGCAATACGGAGGAAGATATGAATAAAACCGCAAGGGCGTTGTTTCTGAGCGCATTGGCAGTAGTTATCCTGTTGGCAGGGGGGCTGTGGGCATGCGATTCTTCGACGGACTCTGAACCTTCAGCCACTATCGCACAGGGCACCTCCCAGATGACCTCCTCCCCAGAATCTACACCCAGCGGAACCGGCTGGGTAGAAGTTGTGTATTTTCATCGCAATAGCCGCTGTTACAGTTGCAGATATGCAGAGGAGCAGACAAGATACACCTTAGAAACCTATTTCGGAAATGATCTGGCAAACGGAAGACTCATATTTAGGATTCTCAATTTGCAGGATTCCGCAAATGCTGAGAGCGTCAAGAAGTATGAACCGTACACATCTTCTCTATTTATCAATCAGGCCACTGAGGGAACCGACCACATTATACAGGTGACTGATATTTGGACAGAAATAGGGAACGATGATGGCTTCACTGCCGTGGTAAAGAATGCTGTGGGAGAAGCTCTGAAGGTCAGCTGATGGACATAACTCAGGTCCTTCAGCAGGCTGCCGCTGATGTCAACATTCCCTTGATATCTGCTTTTCTCCTGGGATTGTTGGCGGCGGTTAGTCCCTGCCCGCTGGCCACCAACATCTCTGCCATGGCATATGTGAGTCGGAACATCACCAGCCCTCGATCGGTGATGACCTCGGGCGCACTGTACACCCTGGGACGAATGGCGTCCTACTTCACCATCGGCGCCCTGATCATCCTGGCAGATGCCAAGACGGCCCGTATTGCCAATTCGCTGCAGGATGCAGGGGAGCGTTTCCTCGGCCCACTGTTGCTTGTTGTCGGCATACTGATGCTTGGTATTGTCAAGTTGCCATATATTCAAAGCGGGGGCAGACTCTCTGCCTTGGGATCAAAGGTTGCTGACCGTGGAGGGCTCGGAGCATTCGCGCTAGGTGTCATATTTGCTCTCGCATTTTGCCCGTTTACGGCAATTCTATTTTTTGCCATTATGATTCCCATGGCTATGGAATCAACTGAGGGCATCATCGTACCCGCTTCATTTGCCCTGGGAAGTGGACTCCCGGTACTCATCTTTGCAGGCTTGTTATCTGTGAGTGTCACTCGGGTTTCAGAATGGGCAAACAAGATTACGATGGCGGAAAAATTGATCCGCTGGGTTGTAGCTCTGGTGTTTGTGGGGGTAGGCATATATTACATCACTCTTTGAACTTGGTGACTAGAGTCTCAATACACATAGCAACAATTCGTTACGAGCTAGCAACCGGGCACATGAGGATGAATGCCATCCCAGAGTAAGAGGAAGGACCATTTGCAGGTCTCTGAAGAGTCGCGATGAACGGGGAAGTCAGCCCAGCATGAGCAACACGGTCGAATGAAGAGGGTGAAAACCAAGAATTCCAACTTGGGGAGGTAGACCTAACATGAGCAACATCAAACACACGGTCTAGATCACCTATTGCGTCGAGTGAGGGTTCCTCAGTTCTGCCACCAGGCTGGCGCGGTTGAGAAAGAGTTCGGCGCGAAGGTGGCCCTGAAAGGAGGTCACGGCGGCATCTTCGAGGTGTCACTAAATGGCCAGGCCATCTACACAAACCACAACCAGTGCGGCCGAATACCCACTGAAGAGGAAATTTTCAGCAGGATTCGCCAGGGCGAAGAGCCTAAGGATGAAACCGACAGTGAGTCCTGCTCATGCGGGGGAGGCTGAGGCCCCAAGGTGAAACCCTCGTGAAGGGACGATAACGCACCAGGAGGTACCTGGAGATTTTGAACTGAGTGAGTTCAGGCAAATCTGGGCATCGGTGCTTTAGCTTTGCCGGATAGGGGTCTGCCACAAGGGGAGGTGACACAATGCTTGAAATCACGAAATCCACCCTGGCGTTTGATGAGGAGGAACTAATCGAGCTTGAGCAGATCATGATCGACGAAGACGAGGCAGAAGCGCTGAAATTTCTCAAGAAGTCCGTCTACGATAAGATCGCTCGCTCTCAACAGGGAAGGCTGAAAAGCCACCTGGACGCTGGTGGAGCAAAGATGATAGATTCGGGCAGGAAGTCTTAGCAATCGATGCCGGGAGGGCACAACGTGCTGGAAATTCGAAAAACCGCCATCTTTTTTGATGAGGAGGAACTACTCGATCTTGTGCGCATCCTGGGTGACCATGATGAGGCGAGAGCTTTCAGGTTTCTGAAGAAGTCTGTCTACGATAAGATCGCTCGCTCTCAACAGGGAAGGCTGAAAAGCCACCTGGACGCTGGTGGAGACCCAGCGCAGAGATTCAAGTCAGGGCACTAAAACTAAGCCATTGTAAACTACTCAGAGGCAGAAACATAGGACAACTACGAGATCAGGTAGATCAACATTCAAATGTGAGATTGGATTAGCTTGGAGGAAAGAGGAAATGAAACCGGAAGAGATCAAAAAGGTAGTCCATGAAGGCTATAGCAAGATAGCCAGTCAGGCCAACACTGGCGGGTGCGGCTGTGGGCCTTCGTGTTGCGGCGGGTCGGCAAACTCGGAAGCGATGAGCCGCCGCGTTGGCTATTCGGAAAAGGACATCGATTCCGTTCCGGACGGAGCAAACTTGGGTCTCGGCTGCGGAAACCCGCTGGCCCTGCTATCGCTTCAGGAAGGGGAAGTGGTGTTGGACTTGGGTTCGGGAGCCGGATTCGATGCATTCCTGGCCGCCGCGAGGGTCGGTAACCGCGGACGGGTCATCGGGGTTGATATGACTATGGAGATGGTCGCCCGTGCCAGAGCCAATGCCGAGAAAGGCGGCTACCGGAACGTGGAATTCCGTCTGGGAGAGCTTGAAAGACTGCCCGTAGCAGACAATTGCGTAGACGCGGTGATCTCCAACTGCGTCATCAATCTGGTGCCGGATAAGGAAAAGACCTTTCAGGAAGCCTTCCGGGTGCTCAAGTTCGGAGGCAGGATTATGGTGTCGGATATTGTGCTGCTGAGAGAGCTTCCCCAAAATATCCGTGAGAACCTTGATCTCTACATCGGCTGTGTCGCCGGGGCGGTTCTGAAGAAGAGCTACCTGGAGGCCATAAAGGAAGCCGGATTCGAGCAGATCGAAATAATGGCAGAGAATACCGTGCCCCAGGAATGGGCGACAAGCCGTCCTATGATGGAGGCGACCTCCGATAGTGGAACATCATGGGTTTCCGCGGCACTGGGGCTGAATTCGGTCGTCAGTATTACGGTCCATGCGGTGAGCCATTTCAAGGAATACGGGGGATGGAACAATCTTTACTGAGGAATAGAGCATGAGCAACACAAGCAAAGCAGGAGTCATAGGAAGACTATCGTTTCTTGATCGTTATCTGACGGCATGGATTTTCATCGCCATGGCTCTGGGAGTGGGATTGGGGCATTTTGTTCCTGAAGTGGCTAATCGAATCAACGATCTGAGCATCGGCGCCACGTCCATCCCGATTGCCGTTGGGCTGATTCTAATGATGTACCCGCCCCTGGCCAAAGTGAAATATGAAGACTTGCCGAGGGTGTTTCGCGACTGGCGAATCCTGGGACTTTCGTTGATTCAGAA
>JAQTRE010000088.1 GCA_028711995.1 Dehalococcoidia bacterium
CTACGAACTCATTATCAGCCGACATCATCGCGCCAGTTTCGTGATCACCAGCAACCGGGCGGTAGAGGAATGGTTAAGCCTGTTCGATGACCCCATCCTGGGCAACAGCGCGCTGGACCGCCTGGCCAATGCCAGTTACCAGATCGTCGTCGAAGGCACCAGCTACCGCCAGAGGCTGTCGCCCCATCGAAGGGAGGTGCTGACACCATGACCTGACCATGATACAATCCCTTCATCACCCGGGTGGCCCAATGTTCGTGGCGACGGGTGGTCTATAGTTCCTGGCGATTGACATTGGGCCGGTGAACCAAATAAACATGTCCCCTGACCTCCTTGACATCGCACACGCACCTCGTTTGAGGGAGCGCTTACCTGAAAATGGCCGACCACAGCAGATTGGCATCCGCGACTGACTACATTATAGACGCATTCCCGAATTCTGTCAAGAGAACTAAGACACTTAATAGTCAATATGCGAGTATATTCGACAATTGCATGATTATTGTATTGATGGACAACTTAATTGCTTTCCAATAGTGAAGTGGCACGGGACACACAAGGGCCGTCCATACGAGAAGTCAACATCATCCGAAGGATTCCCAAACGAACCTGTGTAGACCGTCAGCGATAATTGGCCACGAAACACGAAAAGGGAAGAGAAACCGAACACGTTGTCTTCGGATCCAAAAGTGGCTCATCTCGGCGATTGACAACACGCCAAACCTAGCAGGGTGCTGAAAAAGGGACTGTAAAGCGCTTATTTTTCGGTCTATCCCGCTGTCTTTCGGTAATTCATCGATTTTTTGTGGCTGTTGAGTGGATTTGAGAGGGCCTCAACGGCCCTTTTTCGGCTCAATGGGCAGAGTTATCCCCCGGCAGAAGCCACCGGAGCAAGTTTGGCTATTCGTAACAGGTTGTAAGCCGCAGCAGTGAACTCCCACCAGAGTTGGTTGCGCTGCACCCCTTTGTATCTGAGCTTGCGACCTCCGCCGACGGTCTTGACCCAGCCGAATATCTCCTCAACACGTTTGCGTATCCGCTGACTTATCAGATATCCGGCATGACGGGTAGTGCGCCCATCCACTATCGAAGTCTGACGTCGAGATACATGAGGGGTAATGTTCATCTCCCGGCATTTGGTAACGAAATCGGCCGTATCATAGTTCTTGTCCGCTCCCACCGTCACCCTGCGTGACTGGCCTGCTTTATCCAGCATCTCTATTGCAGCTTCCCGTTCTGCTGTGCCAGTGGCCTGAGTCATGGTCACATCAACCACCAGACCGTTACGATTCTCCATCAATACATGACCGGCAAAACATAGCCTGGCTTCCTTCCCTTTCCCCTTTTTGGCCAGACTGTTGTCAATCAGCGGTGTTATTACATCATTCCGAATGTATGTTCGCTGAAAGTGCTGCCCTCATTAGTAGTTCACATCCCTTGTCGGCAGTTGAAATAGATCCGAACCTGCTTCCAGAAGGAAATCCTTCTGACATGGTTGATTTTGCGACTTGTCGTTGTTCTACAATTATGTCAGCGAGTAATTGATCAGGGAAAATGTCAGTCATGGAAGGACTGACATTGACGCAGAAAGAACAAGGAAGATTGCAGACACTCAATCTGGTATTGGAGGGGTGGATGGGGGTGGGGGAGGCGGCCTACGTCTTGGGATTAAGTGAACGTCATACATGGAGGATACTTGCGGAATACCGAAGGGTGGGGGCGATGGCGCTGAGCCACGGGAATCGGGGGCGTCGGCCGAGTAACGCCACTTCTCCGGTTGTGCAATCCAAGATTGTAGCTCTGGCGCGTGAACGCTATCAGGGAGTAAACCACACGCATTTGACAGAGCTTCTGGAAGAGCGAGAGGGCCTGGTGTTATCCCGTTCTACGGTAAGGCGATTGCTGGTGGAGGCCGGATTGTCCAGCCCTCGGCAACGTCGAACTGGACGCCATCGCTGTCGGCGTGCGCGGATGCCCCAAGAAGGGATGCTCCTGCAGGTGGACGGCAGTCACCACCGCTGGCTGGAAGATCGAGGCCCGGAGTTCACCCTGCTTGTGGCGGTAGATGATGCCACCGGAACCGTTCCCTACGCGCTGTTCCAGGATGAGGAGGACACAGCGGGTTATTTTCGTCTGATGACGGGTGTCATCCAGCGGTGCGGCATTCCATTGGCACTATACAGTGATCGTCACATTGTGTTTCGCCGCCCTTGTCCTGCCGATGATATGCCGGAATCGTCCCATGCCAACAACCGCAAGCCAACCCAGTTCGGCCGCGCCATGCAGGAACTGGGTATCACGCAGGTGTTTGCCCGGAGCCCTGAGGCAAAAGGACGAGTGGAGCGGACCAATGGTACCTTTCAGGACCGATTGGTGACTGAACTGCGCCTGGCTGGTGCAAACACACTGGTTGAGGCCAACAGCGTTCTCCAATCATTCCTGCCTCGCTATAATAGCCGTTTCGGTGTCCCCGCAGCTCAGGCGCAGCCAGCCTATCGCCCGGTAGACCCAGGTCTGGACATCGATGGAGTGCTCTGTATCAAGGAACAGCGAAGGGTGGCGAGGGATAACACCGTGCAGTATCACGGGCAAAACCTTCAACTCTTTCCCGGGGCTGACCGTCCCAGTTACGCCGGGAGCCTAGTCGAAGTGCAGGAACGCTTGGAGGGGCGCCTGATGGTGTCCTGTAAGGGAGAGATTCTTACCCCGCAGGAAGCGCCTCCTCTTGCCTCACAACTACGTGCTTCGATTGATGCCTACTACGCCAATGGGGGTTGGGCCAAACTGGCGGAGGATCTGCTGCACGACCCGAACCCGCCGAAGCGCTTTCAGCCCAGTAAGAAGCATGTCGGCCGGGGTTGGGAGCCGTCCTGGTACGACAACGAAGATAGAAAGCGCACGCATAGAGAGCTGGTTCAGGCAGGAATGGAACGGGCGCGGCTTCAGGGTAAGCATATTGGAAGACCAAGAGTGATCGACCAGGAAGGATTCTTGCAGCGCCTACAGACGACGGTGAATCGTATCGCCGAGGGCGTCATTTCCCGGCGACAAGCGGCCCGGGAATTGGGCATCGGCTATGCTACCCTTAAACGCCTGCTCGACGCCAATTTCGACTCGCTGCAGGAAAAGCAGGACCAAGATGATGGACAGCATTCTATGACCGCTCAATCTGCACCTGAGGAGACTCCTAATGGTATACCCGTGACTTTACTGACAAAATCGCTAAACACATAACCCTGACATTTTCCCTGGACAACGACAGCGACTTCTGCAGCTACGACAGATGGCGTTCCCTTTTTGGCACTGCGGACAAAGTCGACATGCGGCTACCTGTTGTTCCCACATTTGTGTCAGCTAACAGCTGCGTCTGCCTCTTGAATGATGGTCACCCATTGAGACCTCCTCCGGCCAAGATCATGGAGATCCACGAGTAACAGTGGTGGCAGCATACCTTCCGGGTTCATTCTGGCTTGGTTGAGGTCACTCGGCGAACAACCCTGCATCTGACCCACACCGAGGGAATTTCGATCTCAAAATTCTGGCTTTCTGGGTATTTCAAGCCGGGTGGCGTCCTGGATACTTGGCTGGGTACTTTGCCCAGGTTTCATTGGACATTCCTTGATGACCTTCCAGGTCTAATGATGTTGACCCAAACCCGAGTCAAGAAAATGCAACGATAAAATTCACAGACTTCAACTGAAGTGTCTCACTCAGAGGTCGTCAGAGGAAGGTCAAGGTCTGATTTCTGGGATACATCGTCCAGTTGTCCTCTTGCTCAACACTGAGCATTCCGGGTGCTATTGAAACTATATCTTCTGACTCTAACCACCAAAGGACACGGATTCGGTGCGTCACGGGAGTTGATTATGGGAAAGGTGACGGCCGATCAGGATGAGTCGTGATCGCAATTATACATGGGCTCATTATAGTTGGCCGAATCTTGTTAGAAAACGAGAAAAAGCCGTAATAGACCCGTGTTATCTGACGACGGCGTATGACTCCGTCTGATCAGCCAGGATTGTCGGAGGATTTATCTGAGCCCCGACTTGTGGAACCAGGGCCTCAGAGAGCTTGTCAATGCCACCTGATTATTACGCTAAAGTGTTCGGTTCAAAAAGTGTCGCATTTCGCTGGTTGCCAACAAGATTTCCACATTAAGTTTCTTTACTAGATTACCTTATTTGGGTTCATAATGCGTTTTGGATCGAAGACATTTTCAATACCTTTCATGAGTTCAATTTGTTTTTCACCTAGCAAACGAACCATGTATTCTTTTTTCGCATATCCGATACCATGTTCACCAGAAACAAGTCCGCCGAATTCAAAGGCTTTATTGTACATTAAATCGAAGCCTTGTTTTACTTTATCGTGCCAAGTATTTTCATCTAATCCATCTTTACAGAAATAGATGTGTAAGTTACCATCACCCACGTGGCCAAAATAAGGAATACGAATACCTACTAGTTCGCTTACTTCTCTCGTATATTCAAGGTAATCGCTAATTCTTGCACGAGGTAATACGACGTCAATTTCATCGATTTCACTTGAACTAGGGAACCTCTGATCAAGTCCGTCAAAGAATCAATTCAGCGGAATTCCCTCTATAAAATAACGTCGGAGTGTGGCTTTTCGGTGGTTCTGCCCTCTGAATAACCCCTTTTCAGGGGAATTCCCAGAATTTTGGGCAGACTACGCCCTCATCAACAGCAAATCCTTGCGAACCAGATACAAGTTGGCCAAGGCAAACAGACTGAACACCTGAGCCGCATTTTTAGACAATCCCTTGTATCGCACCTTTCGATAACCCCACAGATGCTTGATCACCAGAAAGATGTGTTCCCCTTTGGCCCGTGTCCGATGCTGCTCGTGATTCCAGTCCCGGTCAACGGGTGTCAGCGGATGCCCTGCCGTTCCTTTACGATCAATATGCCACTCGATCCCCTGAGATTCAAACTCCTCGCTCTTTTCGGTATTCGAATAAGCCTTGTCGCCATAGACGGCTCTTTCCTCCCCGTGGAGCAGATCATCCATCACCTGTGAATCATGCACCGTGGCATTCGTAACCACGATGCTATGAGCCAGTCTCCTTCGAGTATCTGTCCCCACATGAGCCTTCATCCCGAAGTACCACTGATTTCCTTTCTTGGTCTGCTTCATCTCCGGGTCCCGCGTTTGGGTTTCGTTCTTCGTCGATGGAGGCGCGTTGATGATGGTGGCATCCACAATCGTTCCCTCGCGCAACAGGAGTCCATTGTCAGCCAGATACCCTTTTGTCTTCTCGAATATCTTTTCCGTCAGCCGATTCTCTTCCAGATAATGCCGAAAGTTCAGAATAGTGGTTTCATCCGGTATTACATCGGCTTCCAGATCGATCCGGGCAAAGCGTCTCATCGATTCGATATCATAAAGAGAATCTTCCATCGCCGGATCGGATAATCCGTACCACTGCTGCAGGAAGTAAATCCGCAGCATCCGCTCCACCGGCATCGGTTGCCGTCCATTGCCTTTCTTCGGATAGCGCTTCCGGACGATCTTCAATAACTCATCCCAAGGAATCACCCGATCCATCTCTTCCAGAAACTTCTCCCGACGGGTCCTCTTCTTCTTATTGTCATAGGCCAGGCTGGCAAAAGTGGGTCCATTTATCACGGCAGAACTCCTTAAAATCGATCTGCCATTATTATCGCATGATTCGGGACTTAATCAGAGATTCCCTAGATTTAATCGCTTCTAAGAAAGCACCACGAATGGGCCAAACACTCTTCTTGCGTTCTTCGGTATCAACTAAGAAAACATCGACCGCACCAAGTTCTTCTACACAAAGTTTACTTGCTACTTCAACATCGTCGTTAAGTGCTTGTTCACTATTGCCATCCATCCTCATGATATTCATTTTTCTACCTCTACTAAAGCGAAAGTGGGACGGGATTGGGCCGTTGAATAGATGGACAGTCTGACGTCAAGAGCGTTATAGCAGGTATTCAGCTCACCGCCGACGAACCACCGATAAAATGGGGCGTTGCTGTCATCTATACATGGCGCATCAGTTGATTGCGCATAATTGTACGAGAACTGGATTTGGACAGAACCACTCGCGAAACTTTGCGAATACAGATTGGCGCAGTTCATCAAGTTGTTCGAAATACTGATTATGAGTACAGAGACGCCGTGTTAGCTTCCAAACACGCCCGATGGGATTGAGTTCTGGACTGTATGGTGGTAGGAAATCCAAGCGAAAATATTCGGAATGTTGTTCCAACCAGCCGGAAAGGGCTTTGGCATGATGAAATCTGGCGTTATCCAAGATGACAATCATGGTTTTATGTTCATCTCGATATTTGACCAATTCAGTTAGGAAAGACTCAACGGTTAAAGCATTGAATTTGTCCTGTTCGCATGTCACCAAAGTGCCGTCATCTGCTCGCACAGCCCCGATAATGCCGACCTTTTTGCGTACCGGGGCGTGTTTTATCACCGGGTCTTTTTCTTCCGGTGGAAACCATGCGGCCAGCCGGGAGCCGTGCTGCTGGAAATGGCATTCGTCCATGAACCACATCTCTACTTGCTTATCACCTGCCAGGACTTCCAGTTTTTTTATATGCCTCTTGGGCCGCTCTATTCGCCTTAGCAATAACTGGGCGTGGTTTTCTTCGGCGAAAACCCAACTGATGAAACAGATACTGGCATTGCCGAACCTTCAATTCAACATTAAATCTTTCTTTCAGGTGATGACTCAAAAGTTTGCCGTCCCACAGCTTTTGCGTATACCCAAATTCCCGAGGAGAACGACGCAAGTCCTGTGCCAGGACATCTTTATCTCCCGGCAACAGCCTGGGATTTCTTCCAACTCGAGTGGGATCACGCAGACCATCGACTCCCGCTTCATTATAACGTTTGACCCAGTACTGAACGATACGCAAGCTGTCACCAAAAAGCGCAGTAACATCTGCGCATGTCTTCCCATCACAAATAAGCAATATGCAATGAAGCCGATGTTGGAACCGAGTTTCATTGGTGCGCTGAATTTCATTCCGGATAATCCCTTTCGCTTCCTCTGGATTACGGATGGTGACTCGTTTCATAATGAACCCCCTTGGAGTCCATTATAGACCCGATCAGTATAATACGCAATATATTACTGCGCTATGTATAGTACCTTTTCATAGGGCTTGTTCCACACTACATCCTTGGCGGCTTTGCCCCGGAACTTGTCTGGATGTTCCACCGATTCCCGGAACGCCGCCTCGTAGTTCTGTCTCGTCTGGACCATGGGTATTTCTTAGCCTCATAATTATTGATTCGACCGATCGACCGGAACGCGATGGCTATATGCCACTCCGTTTATGATTTGTTAAAGAAACCTAACTATCGCAAGGTTCCATCAGCATCGATTTTGAATGTCCCTCCGGCCTCACTCGTTTCGTCATTATCCGAGACATATCCGTACGACGTCTTTTACGCCGGACAGGTCAACGATTTGCTACGTACTATTTGTTGTCCGCGCAGGGGCGGCAGTCCAAAAGCGCGCTTGTAGCTCTTCAGATTCATCAAGGCCTCATGCCCGATCACTCCGGGGATTTGGCCCAGTTTGTTCTCCATGAAGTCATACACCTCATCACGATCTTTGAATACCGTCGCTATGCCCAGTTCATACATCCCCGTGAGCATCATCACCTGAGTCACATTCGGATAGCCGCACAGGTTTTCGACTATGTCATGAACCTTAGAGAGATCGACTTTCAGTTGTACCGTTATCCATATTTTGTAACCCAGTGCGGAAAGGTCCGGCACACTGACGATTCGGATCACTCCCTTTTCGAGGAGCGCGTGCATTCTTTTGCTCACATTGGCCCGGTTTGTTCCCAGTTTCGGAGCAAGTTCAGAAATGGTTTCCCTGGGGTGCAGCTCCAACTCCCTGATCAAAGCTTTCTCAAATTCGTCCAGATGGTTTTTGCCGGGATTACGCTGGATGATATGGCCCCTTTCCCCCAAGCAGGACCAATCGTTTTTGAAAATTTCGAGGATGATCATAGAGTCGATGTTGGTGATGTCTTTGATAGCACCCAGGTCTCGGGAGACAACTCCACCCAGATCTTCAAGGCCTTCGATCGACATCGATACCAATAGATCATAACCAATAGATCATAACGGCCAAGGGTTGCGGAAATCATCTTGGAGTACTCGAGGGAGGCTATCCTGGTGGCCACACCATCCACTGTGCCGGGGCGGGTATTTATCCCCAGCAATATGAGGGTTAAGTGCCCCAGAGTTTTGTGATCAGCGATGGTGACGAATGAAATGATCCCTTCGTCCAGGAGGGTTTGTAGCCGCCGCCGCACTGTGGTATGGTTCGTGCCCAACTTGGCCCCAAGTTCCGGGGCACCCTTTCTGGCATCGATTCCCAGTTCCCTGATGAGCATCAGGTCTAGTTCATCCAGGCGTCTTATAGATACCCACGTCTTTACAGACGTGGTACTTGCGGGTTCAAGCAGAGCTTGTCCTGCTTCGCAGGAATCGGCTCTCACCCCCGTCTTCACAGACGGGGAACTCCCGCTTGATTAGTGATTTCCTCACTCATTTCTTGTTCCTGGGAAATCATTTACGCCTTTCAGTACCATGCCAATCCCGATGAAGGTTGGACTTGCAACGGCATCCATTGACACAGTATTCACGCTACAATCCACGAAGGCTGTCATGCTATTACCGAGATGACCTCTGCTTCCAGATCACCCAGTGTAGTGTTGGTCCGGGACCCATCTATTAATGAGCTAAATTCAGAACCCGGATTCCCTCTAAAATCATCGCCATGTCAATCCCGCCTTGCCTTTTTATTAGTTCAGATGTATCCGGTGGCCCCTACGCATCATTCCCCAGAAGCTCTGATCGATCTTGGCGCTCTGCTCCTGAATGTACTTTTCATCCCCTCCAAGAACCGATTTCTTCAAGCAGGCTTGAATCGTTTGGCAATGTCCTCGGCTACCAAACGGCCGCTCTTGATGGCCGCCAAAGAGCACCACCAACCTTCGGGGGCCGAGCGGTCGCCTGCAGCGTACAAGCCATACACCGGTGTCTTTATGGACAGGTTGCCTCGCCCGGGAATGTTCCCGGTGACTCCCCAGTCTCCCTGAGCGACCCTGATCTTGATCAGCTTTACATCCTTGTCGAAACCAGGCATGTTCTGCCGCAAGTCTTCCAGGGCCAGCGCCGCCTCCCTTCTGATGTCATAGGGCGGAATGACCGAGGCAGGAACGCAGGCCGCTTCCAGAAGATGCTTGCCCTTTGGCGACATCTCCGGACACAAGGAACTGAAATCGAGGATCATGAAGGCCCGCTTGTATTCGGTGAAACAATAGCAGGACGATCCCTCCAACTGGGGCAACTGTTTGTCGGAAGCAAACTCAAAACAGATCATCGGTGAACCCAAGATATTCTGCACATCCTTCAGATAGCCGGGGCCGAAATGCTCCTGGCCCGCCAGCTCCACTGTTTTGCGCGGCGGGGCGTTGCTGATCACAGTCTTGGCCACGATCTCGATCTGCTCGCCATCCTTCTGCACCACTACTCCGGTGGCCGCCCCATTCTTCACATTGATCTTTATTGCCGGGCAACGCGTCCACACGTCTCCACCCATCCGCTTGATGGCCCCCACCAGCGCATCGGAGAACTGGCCGCATCCTCGGGGAGGATACGCCCACGTCATCGTGGCCCCCTGGGTGATCTGACGGAAGAATTCACCGGCAGGCAGTTCATAGCTATTGACGCCGATGCCGCAGGTGAGAAAGTGGAATAGCTTCAAGACCAGGGCGTTGTCGGTGTGCTGTCGGGCCCATTCATCCATAGACATGGAGTAGGACGGCTCGGCCCAGGTGATGGCTTTCATCCATGCCGAAAACACCCGATCCGCTTCGGCATCGTCCCGGGCGGCTGCGCCGATGATGGCCTGCCACATCCGTTTAGGAGGAGCGGTGAAGTCCTTCCCTCTGATGCGAAATTTGAATACCGGATCGGGAACGCGCAGCTCCAGCTCGGCGCCGACCTCTCGGCAAAGGGCCCCGTGAATCGAATCGCCGATCATGGCGGCGCCGGTGTTGAGCCTGAAGCCATGGTGATCGAGCGTCTGGCATCGCCCCCCGTAAAACGGCAGCTTCTCCACCACCTGGACGTTATACCCCTTCTTCAGCAGCAAAGAAGCTGCGGTGGTACCCCCTAGCCCGCTCCCAATGACGGCTACATCGCACTTGATCTGTTTCATTATTTCACCTCCGAGATGGCATCCATCGGACAGGTGCCGACACATTCAAGACACTCTGTACAGATATCCCTGTTTATCTCGATCACTCCATAGCCTTCCAGTGCATCGACGGCACAAAATGCAGAGCAGATATTGCAGCCGATACACTTTTCCTGATCAACTACGACCATGGTCTCCTCCTTAAACAATCCTATTCTTCAATTTTGAGTTCCCACTGGCAACAGATATCGTCCTTACTCGTGCGAGGCGGTAGCTTCAGAGGGGTTATCTTGATCTTGGGGTTAATCAAATAGTTCTTGAAAAGCACCGGTTCAGTTACGTGACACACGTGATGGATTCGCTCCGGGCATTTCGCCTCGAAGTACTCCAGAGACCGGCATCTCTTCATCGTCTGGATGACGTGATTGGGGCTCTTGATTTCAAACTCCGGCTTGAAAAGCCCGTGGATGGTATTGTCCAGCGGCAATTGCAACGCCTTGAGGCTGTCTACCACGGTGTTGAGTTCGATTCCGGCCAACTCAGCGTATCTGGGGTTGACCTTCCGGCTCATGGCCCCCCAAGCATCGGTCTCACATGCGTTAGCCAGTTCAGGACCGCATCGCTTGGTGATGGCCGCCATCCACGCTTCCGTCATCTGAAGCCAGGCCCATTGCCATCCTTCCATCAGCCTGAGGAGAAACTCCTTTGAAAAATCTTCATGCTTTAGATCGGGATTGAACGGACCGCTCAAATCTTCCAGTTCCGGGTTGTGGCTCTTTCGTTTGGTTTCCGCCATGATTCTCCTTCTTATAGGGAAGCTTTAATCAAATTCGCATCGAGCCTTTGGGATCGACCTCGGGGGAGAGACGGAAGTTAGGTGTGTCCCTAAGCTTCCGTCAGGATCAATCGTGTCCCACTTAATCAGAGGTTCCTTAGTCCAAGTGTATCCGGTGACCTTTATCAAGGCATTCCCCAAAAGCTCTGATCAGTGTTGGTGATGATCCGCGAACAGATCCACAAAAAAATTGCCGCTAGCCCAGCAGAAAACCTATTCAGTCTTCTCGAATCAGAACTGTTTCCGAATCGTGGAGGAGTTCTTCACAAGGCAATAGGCATTTTCTTGCCATTTCCTTTGCTTTCATGAGACAGCAGGAGTTGCCAAACACTATTTGAGATTCTGTGTTGTTCGCCCGATGATCTCGTTTTGCATCCCGGTGCTCAGGTCCACAAAATGAGCGCTGTATCCCGCTACCCTGACGATCAGGTTTACATAGTTCTCAGGATGTTTTTGAGCATCCCGCAGAATATCGGGACTGATAACATTGAACTGTATATGCCAGCATCCCAGGTCAGCCCATGTTCTAAGATATGCGATGAACGATTCCTTGGAGTTTCCTTCAAGGAAACTTGGTGAGAACTTCTGATTCAGCAGCATCGAGTATTTCGGATTCACCTTGCCTACCGATTTCAGTACTGCCGTCGGACCGTTGGTATCTCTCCCGC
>JAQTRE010000089.1 GCA_028711995.1 Dehalococcoidia bacterium
TCTGCTTATGCCTGTGGTTCTCTCTGAACATCCCTTCACCTCAAGTCGAATAGCCTCAACTTGAGTCTATCGCATCCCAATATCAGCTTCAATACCAAGGCGCTACCTTTTTGCAGGAACGCCAACTTATGGTACAAGTTCATAGCGGTGTTCATCGTTCTGGCTTTGCTGGTGCCGGTGTTGGCGGCATGTGGAGACGATGACGAAGACAACGGGAATTCCTCGCCGACCAGCACCACATCGGCCGCCCAAAACTATAAGATCGGTATCGTAACCCCCACGCTATCGGCCAGCGAGGATGAATTCAGGGGCGCGCAGAGAGTCGACCAGAAGTACCCCGGAATGATCAAGCACATCGTCCTGCCGGATAATTTCTCCGAAGAGCAGGAAACAGCCATATCCCAGATCACCAGCCTAGGGGCTGACAAAGATGTGAAAGCCATCATCATCTGCGCCGGTTATAGCGGAATCCTTCCTGCCATTCAGAAGGTGAAGGAGCAGAGGCCGGATATGATCGTCATCACTGCGCCGATCTGGGATGACCCCGATATGATGGCCAAGTATATCGACCTTTGTCTGGATACCGATTGGGTGCAGCGTGGCATTACCATCCCGACCAAGGCCCAGCAGATGGGAGCCAAGACTTTCATCCATTATTCATTCCCGACGCATCTGGCCAAGGAAGCGATTTCCAAGAGAAAAGATATGATGGAGCAGACGTGCCAGCAACTGGGCATGACATTTGTCCAGGTAGTGACGCCTGATCCGCAAGGCGGCAGCAGCGTATCGGCGATGCAGCAATTTTTGCAGGAGGATATCCCGCGGCAGATCGCTAAGTACGGGCCGGACACGTGTATTTTTGGCACCAACTGTCCCATGCAGGATGTGATCATCGCCGAAGCGCTCAAGCTCAAGTTCATCATGGCGGAGCAGTGCTGTCCCACTCCGACTCAGGGCTTCCCGGCTGCGATGGAACTATCGATTGCCCCGGAGGATGCAGGCAACTTCGATAAGATCAACGCCATGATCAAACAGAAAGCCGCTGACGCGGGAATGACGGGTAGACTCTCCACTTGGCCGATACCGGTGGGCGTGTTCTTCCCGGAGTTTTCGACTGAGGTCGCTCGTGGAATGATCGAGGGATCGATTAGCAAGAATAAC
This sequence comes from Dehalococcoidia bacterium, assembly GCA_028711995.1. Lineage (NCBI taxonomy): Bacteria > Bacillati > Chloroflexota > Dehalococcoidia > Dehalococcoidia bacterium. The sequence continues at coordinate 1,162 of JAQTRE010000089.1, forward strand.
CTGACTCTGGATCAGATCGAGCCAATTGCTCAGAAAGTGGCCGGGGTCTCCGTCACCTTCAGCAAGATGAAGCCGGAGATCGATAACTATTATCTGATCATCATCGGCTCAATCATCTACTAGGGAAGCTGGGGCTAAGTGCAAATTATTTCCCTTCCGTGATTGCAGGGGTATCCCGGTAAGGGCACGTCGCGACGTGCCCTTACCGTTTTTGAACATGTCGATAGCTTTGAAACTGGAAAACATATCCAAGAACTTTGGATCAAACCAGGTTCTGGACTCGGTGAATCTGCAGGTCAATGCCGGTGAGATTCATGGACTGGTCGGCGAGAACGGATCGGGGAAGAGCACTCTTCTCAACATTCTGATCGGCAATTCGGTCATCTGGAACACCGGTGGCTATCAGGGGAATATCTTCCTCGAAGGCCAGCCGGTTGAGATGCAATCCCCGCGCCAAGCAGTCAAGGCAGGAGTGGGGATGGTCCATCAGGAGTTCACCCTGTTGCCGGGACTCACTGTGGGGCAAAACATCAATCTGGGCAGAGAGAATCTGACCCCTTCTACCCGAAAGCTGCTGGGCCAAAATCTGGCGTTCATCGATCAGGCGAGAGACCATGCAATGGCCGATGCCGCCTTGAAACGACTGGGTGTGAACCTCAATCCCCGGGTCAAGCCGGGGAACCTCTCGGTGAGCCTCAAGCAATACGTGGAGCTGGCGCGGGAAACCAGTCGGAAATATCTTCGAGTGCTCATTCTGGATGAGCCGACAGCCACGCTGGGCACGGAAGATATGGAACATTTAATCTCTGTTCTGCGCGAACTTGCCAGCCAGGGCACAGCAGTGGTTTTTGTCTCTCACCGGTTGGAGGAGGTGCTGGCGCTATGTGACCGGATAACGGTTTTGAGGGATGGCAAAGTGGCAGGCAGCTTTGCACGCGGCGCTCCCGATTTCCGATTGGAGTCGGTAACTCAGGCAATGATCGGCCAGGGGATTGTGGCGGCAAAGCGAGGCAGCAAACGGTTTGCCCGCGGGAGCGAGTCGATTCGATTCGAGGATTTCACTGTGGATATGCCTGGCGAGACTATCAGGAAGCTCAACCTTAAGGTTTATCGGGGGGAAATCCTGGGGGTTTCCGGGCTTTCAGGACACGGCAAGCTGGCTCTGGGTTACGGCATAATGGGCATTTATCCCACCTCCGGCCGGGCGGTGATCGACGGTCGCGTTCTGAATCCCCGAGAGTCAATGAACAAGGACCTGTGTTTCCTGCCCGATGACCGCCGTCAGGCGGGACTTCTACTGGGCCGCTCAATAGCGCAAAACATTGTGTTCACCGCAGTTCATCAGCAGAACAAATTCCTGAAATTCTCACTCGGCCCATTGAGTATGATTGACCGCAAGAGCAGTATCGCGTATGCCGAGAAGGCGATCAAGAGATTCGATATCCGGTGCCGGAGCGTCTATCAAAAGGTTGGCTCCCTGAGCGGAGGCAATCAGCAGAAAGTCTGTCTGGCGCGGGCGGTGGCTGCCGAGCCGAGGGTTCTGTTTGTGGCCGAACCTACACGCGGGGTCGATATCAATGCCAAGCAGATGATTCTGGAAGCTTTGATCCACGTCAACCGGGAGCAGGGAACAACCATCGTCTGCGCTTCCAGCGAGATCGGTGATCTGAAACAAATATGTGACCGTATCGTGGTGATGCACGAAGGAGAAGTTTTCGGAGAGTTTCCTCCCGATACCTCTGACTCCGAATTCGCTCTGGCCTTTTCCGGCAAAAGGACTATTTAAAGTGACTCGGGTGATCAGACATAACATCCCGCAACTGGTACTCACCGCATTCCTGTTGCTCATGGTAGGCGTCACCGTCGTGTCCACGGATATCCCGTTGCCCGGTCTGGTCGGCAACTCTTTGGTCCGGTTTTTCATGAACGGGGTTTTAGTATTATCGTTGGTCCCCATGCTGAATGCGGGGGTTGGGATCAACTATGGCTTGCCGGTGGGCATTCTGGCAGGCCTTCTGGGGATGTGCATCGCGGTCGATCTCAGCCTCTCACCGGCGGCCGGTTTTGCCACCTCGCTCTCATCATCGATAATCATCGGCTCGGTCTTCGGATACGGATACGCCCGGGTTCTGAACCGGACCAAAGGCGAAGAGGAGATGACAGGGCTGTTTTTCGGGTTTTCGGCGGTATTCATCATGAGCTTCTTCTGGGCGGTAGCACCGTTTGGAAATCCGCAGATGCTGTGGCCCATCGGCGGCGAAGGCCTGCGGCCTTCCATCGGACTGGAAGGGCATTTCTCACACATCCTCAACGATTTTGCCGCGTTCGAGATCGGCGGTGTGCAAGTCCCCTCTGGCGGCCTTCTCTTCTTCGGCGCGCTCTGCGGCCTGATGTTTGCTTTTTCCCGCACCAAGGCCGGATCGGCGATGTCGGTTGTCGGTGAGAATGAGACGTTTGCCCGGTTTTCAGGGATCAATATCGACCGGTATCGAACTCTGGCGATAGTGCTTTCCACCGTTCTGGCGGCGGTTGGCATCTGCGTTTATACCCAGAGCTTTGGATTTCTGCAACTCTACGACGCGCCTCTGATGATGGCTTTCCCGGCAGCTTCAGCCATTCTGCTGGGAGGAAGCACCGGAAGGAACGCTTCAATCGTCTATGTCCTTGTGGGAACCTTCCTGTTTCAGACTGTGTATGTCTTCAGCGGGCCGCTGGCCAATGCCTTGCTGGTTCCGGAGATGACGGAGATCGTTCGGGTAACCATCACATCAGGCGTCATTCTTTACGCCCTTCTCTACCAGGGAGGAAGTCAGAAGTGAAGAGGATCAATCCCGTCCCCGTGGTTTTCCTCCTTCTGTTTCTGGTAGGGCTGTACTACTCGGAGATGACGCCAACGTTTGTCCTCAATGAAGTGATCACCCGCTTCAGCCGCGATGGAATCCTGGTTCTGGCCCTTGTGCTGCCTGTGGCGGCGGGTATGGGAATCAACTTCGCCATTGTTGTCGGAGCGATGTGTGCACAGGTCGGCCTGCTTACGATTATCATTCTCCAAGTGAACGGCGAAAGCGGCTGGCTGCTCGGCACCGTGATCGCCATTGTTCTGTCGGTGATAGTTGGGTATCTGATCGGGCGGACCTTGAACCGGGTGAAGGGACGGGAGATGATCACCACCCTCATTATCGGTTTGTTGGCCACTGGGATTTACCAGTTCATCTTCATGGTCGGATACGGCACCTTCATTCCGGCCCACAACGAGGAAATCCTGCTTTCCACCGGCAAGGGCATTCGGAACATGGTAGACCTGGCCCCCTATCGAAATATGCTGGACAAGATGTGGGTGGTGGAGGTGGGCGATATCCGCTTCCCGATGTTCATGATTATGCTGGTGTTGCTGGCCTGCGCCGTCGTCGCTTATTTGCTCAACACCCGGCTGGGCCAGAGAATCAAGGCAGTCGGGCAGGATAGGAGCAAAGCCGAACTTCTGGGAATCGATGTCAACCGCACCCGCATCATCGCCATGGTCCTTTCAATTGTGATCGCCTGCATCGGGCAGATGCTGTTTCTGCAGAATATCGGGATGCTCAACGTCTACACTGCCCACCAGAACAGCGATATCTTTTCTGCGGCGGCATTGCTGGCCGGAGGCGCGACTATCAAAGAGGCGCGGGTTCGCCATGTGATTTTGGGGATATTCCTGTTCCATTCCCTGTTCATTGTCTCCCCACAGGCGGGGCAGAACATGTTCGATAACGCGGCTCTGGGGGAATATTTCAGGAGTTTTGTCGCCTATGGCACTATTGCACTGGCATTGATTCTGAGTGTTCGGCGGCGTGACCGATCATCGAATCCGTTGAGCGTGGCAGAATCCGGTGGCTAACCAAGAACCTTCAACAGGAGAAAAACAAAATGGAATCCGAAACTTTTACCACACTGGCCGAGGCGCGCAGAGAGAGCGTCACGGAGATCATCGAAGAGAAGAAAAAAGGCCGTAAGGTGATCGGTTATTACTGCGCCTACAGCCCGGTAGAGCTTGCGCTGGCGGCGGGGGCCATCGCGGTTCCGTTGTGCGGGAGCAAGCAGGAGCCTTATCTTGCTGCAGACAGGGACCTGCCGTCTATCCTTTGCCCTATTATTCGCTCCTCTTACGATTTGGCGGCTTCCGATACCTGCCCCTTTTTTCATGCATCTGATCTGGTCGTCGCCGAGACCACTTGCGACGGCAAGAAAAAGATGTACGAAATCTTGCAGCGCTTCAAGCCGATCCACGTGATGAACCTTCCCCAGATAGCAGACCTGTCGGCATCGCTTGATTTGTGGGAAAGCGAGATGAGGCGGCTCAAGGAAAGGATCGAAATGGAGATGGGGGTGCAGATCACCGATGAGGCGTTGCGACAAGCGATCAGCATCACCAACCGGGAAAACCGCTCGCGCCGGGATTTCTTCGATCTCAATAAGGCCAAGCCTGCGTTGATCTCGGGACATGACCTCTTGATGATCTCATCCCAGTTTGGCACCGGCACTGACCGACGGCTCAGCGCTCAAATGGTGGAGCAGTTGACGGCGGAGATCAAAGTGATGGCTCTGAAGGGATATCACGTGGGGAATAAAACCACGCCGCGCATCCTTGTGACCGGCACTCCGATGGGGCAGGAAGACAGCAAGGTGATCACCCTGGTAGAGGAATGCGGCGGGCTGGTGGTGGCCATGGAAACCTGTGGGGGGTATCGAACGGTTGACCTCTACATCGATGAAACGGACCGTCGCGACCCCATGCGCCTGCTGGCAGAGAAATACCTCAGCATTCCGTGCTCGGTAATGTCTCCCAATAAGGGACGTATTGACCTGCTGGAACGAATGATCCGGGAGTTCAAAGTCAGCGGCGTGATCGATCTGACGTGGCAGGCCTGCCACATCTACAATATAGAATCGTTCTGGGTGGCTGACCTGGTGAACAACAGGCTGGGTCTTCCGTTCCTGCATCTGGAAACCAATTTTTCCGATGCCGACCGGGGGAATCTGAGAGTGAGAATCGAGGCTTTTCTGGAAATGATGCAATGACTCAAGGGGAATTTGTCTTTGCCGGTGGCGTACAGCCTATAATCCGTGTATGCAGCGGCTTCTGGCTCAGGAATTGGGAGTGCCCTTGACGATTCCGAAGATCCCGCAGGCCGTCGGGGCACTGGGCGCTGCCATTCATGCAGCACGGAGACTTGTATGATCTATCTGAATGGTTTGCTGAAAAGCTATGACGTTCCTCATGTTAAATATCTAGGCCTTCTCATACAGTGTAGATTCTCAAGCTAAATTACCACTCAATTCTCAGGATCATTGACCCCACCCCCTGCATGCCACAATCCCGAGCTTTGTTTTATCAGCCTCACCATCGACTTGGGCCACTGCCCCAAAGAGGGGGCCTCTTGCACACCAAGCTAGGAAAGTCGTAGAATTGGCCTAACCAGAAAGGCTTCTTTTTAGTGTTTTCATGAACACACCCAGAGGTACATTAGCCAGGACCTAGATAGGGAGGCAACCATGATTGAGATCCAACCTCAACTCTTACCCCTAAGCGGGTTGCTCAGCAAGCGCCTTTTCCGCATTCCCCAATATCAGCGCGCTTACAGTTGGCATTCCAAGCATCGAGAGGATCTGTTCGGGGACATCCTAAATACATGGCGTGCTGGGGGTGACCGTCAGCACTTCATGGCCACTGTGGTGGGACTCCGCCGCGAGAAACGGATGATTGGAACCGACGAACACCAAGTGGTTGAGATTGTCGACGGGCAACAACGCGTAACGACCCTCATTCTACTCCTGAAGGCAATCGCCAAAACGGTCGACCGTACCGATCTAGAGGGAAGCAGAGTTGGCCGCGAGCTCGATGAGACGCTGGTTAAGCCGGATAAAGCCTCGCTGCTTCTCCTTCAGACCAACCACGACCTGAGTAATCATTTTGCCAGCTACCTGCGGACAGGAAGCCATCCGCCATCAGAATCCGCCAACACTCAGGCCGACCGTGAGCTTCTGCTAGCCATGGAAGAATGCGAACAATTCCTGCTGCGCTGCAAGGGGAATGGCCTCCCTGTTGTCGACTTGCTGAGTCTTCTGAAGAACCGGCTGACATTCGTGTTCCACGAAATCGGCGACGAGGCGTTAGTCTATACTGTGTTCGAAGTGTTGAACAGTCGTGGCCTCGAAGTCTCATGGTTTGACCGTCTGAAGAGCATGCTAATGGCCATTGTATTTGAGGCCGAGGAGAATAGTCCTGAGATTATCAACGAAGTCCATACTCTTTGGAGCGACATCTACAGATGTGTCGGATTGCGAATAGGGATGAGTACGGAATCGCTTCGTTTCGCGGCGTGCCTGCGCCAAGAATCTGCTCCGAGCCGACTCCCCAGTGAGGAAGATGCAGCGGACATATTGCGGGAGCAGGCCAAGATCAGCACAGCAAACGTAATCGAGGTCACCAACTGGCTGAAAGCTGTCACAGAAGCTATGGACAAAGTGCTTGGGGACCGCCGGACTAGAGGCGTTACCAGGATTGTACAGGCACGGTTGGTCGCTGCTGCGATACATCTTCGTAGCGACTTGACTGATGGGGATAAGACAAAAGTGCTTCGACTGTGGGAAAACATCGCGTTCCGCATGTACGGTATATCCGGATTAGACGCACGCTACGCCGTTGGAGAGTATTTACGGCTTGCCTGGAGTATTGTCAACGAAAACCTGGACCGGGACGCAATCCTAGCAGAGCTGTCGCGTATTGGAGCACAGTATCCGATTACTAAAGCTGTCGATCACCTACGAAACACCGACTGCTACAACGGTTGGCAGGAAGAACTCCGATATTTTCTTTTCAGATACGAAGAGCATCTTGCGAAGAAGGCAGGACAGAATTTCAACAACGAACAATGGAATCGCATCTGGATGGCTAATGCCTCTGATTCGATTGAGCATATCCTTCCCCAGAGTTCCGAAAGTGACAAGGTGGATCGCCTGGGAAATTTAATATTGCTTCCACCTAAGCTGAACTCAAAGCTCCGTGCCCTCGCCCCTTTGAAGAAGGCTGAGGAGTATCGTAAAACCGGGCTGCTGATCGCAAGGAAGGCAGCTGACCAAATAGAAGGGTCTCGGTGGGGGCCGGGGCAGATCAAGATACGTGAAGAAGCATTACTGGACTGGGCTAAATCTGAATGGGCGGACTGACTGAGAGCGATTACCGGACTTCATGATCGACTATCATGTAGATGCGACAGGTTCGACCATGTATCTGATCAGAGAAGTGGATTCAGACTTCTTCAGCGGGGCTAGGCAAGCGGGAGGGTAAAGAGGAAATGACAACGCATAACACTGCCCCTGTTCTAAGGAATACGAGAAACCTGGTCTACCAATTCAAGGTGGCACTGAAGGAGATCAAACCGCCTATATGGCGGCGGATCGTGGTCCCGGCGAGCTACAGTTTCTGGGACTTGCATGTGGCCATACAGGATTCCATGGGGTGGCTTGACTGCCACCTGCACGCATTTCGCATCCTGAACCCGAACACGGGAAACCTTGATGAGATCGGAATCCCTGATGAGGACGCTTTTGAGGATGATATTGTCTACCTTCCCGGCTGGCAATTGTCGATAGCCGCCTATTTCCGCCAACCGGGCGACCGGGCGGATTATCTGTATGATTTCGGCGACAACTGGGAACATGAGATTGTTCTGGAGGGAATACTGCTCAAACAGCCGAAAACGAAGTACCCGAGATGTCTGGAAGGTGCCGGGGCCTGTCCACCCGAGGACTGTGGCGGGGCGCATGGATATGCGGACCTGCTCGATATCCTTCGAGACCCTTCCCACCCGGAGCATGAAAGCATGATGGAATGGGTTGGCGGAAGATATGATCCGCATGTCTTCGACCCTGTGCAGGTTCGCTTTGACAATCCCAAAAAGCGCTGGCAATTCGCTTTCGAAGTGGATTGATCAGAAACACCCGATATCTCCATGACGTGAAAGAGCCTTGAGGGCCGGACCTGCAAGGCTCTCCAAACCGAGGCCCTTGAATCAATTCATGAGGTGGAATAGTGAACCAACCGACTAACAGAGACTGGGCAAACTTATATCAGTCAGCGATGATGTTCAAAGAGGCTGCTCCTTGGGATTGGGTGCACAATGACACCCTATTTGCTGTTGAAAACCCGGATGACGGTGAAGTGAGCTATTGTTCAATTCTGGGGAGTGGAGGGGAGGAGTTCGGCCTGGGCATGTTCATCGGAGATAAAGGGTATGAGAGCCACCTCAGAGTGATGGGTGGGGAGATCGACCCGGCTGATTATTTTGAAATCATGATGATGTCTCGCTCCATAACGATGTTTTTGACTGACCGGGAGGATCTCGAGAAGCGGGACCGTGACGTAATTCGGTCCCTTGGCCTTCGCTTCCGGGGGCGAAATGCTTGGCCATTGTTTCGAAGCCAGCAACCCGGCTATGCTCCCTGGTTCTTGGAAGAGGGCGAAGCCGTCTTTCTGACAACTGCAATCCGGCAAGCTCTTGTCATGGCTGAAGAGATCAGGAACGGCAGGTTGGATCTCCTGAAAGGGTCGCCGGATAACCTTGTTCTGACCCGTTATTGTCATGGCGGTAACTGGGGCGGAGAATGGCGCAACACTCCAGTATTGAGCCCAAATGACCAGGCGTGTGCCGAAAGCATTGACACAGCCAAAGAGGCTGAACTCTATCTGCTTCAAAATCGGGGGCGCGAACATAGTGGAGTCTGGGAGTTAGACATTTTCATGTTGCCGGTGCCCATTGGAATGGCCGCTGAGAAGCCGTACTTCCCAATCTGTTTTCTGGTTGTCGACTGCAGGCTTGGGCTTATTGTCGGGGCGAACTTGACCGAACCGTGGATCACTTTTTCCGAGAAACAGGAAGAGTTAATTCGGATTTTCGGGAAGGCGAAACAGCTCCCCGGTGAAGTTCGAGTGAAATCGGACAAGGTGAGACGGATATTGGAGCCAATAACAGGTGTGCTTGGGATCAAGCTCCGGGTAACGTCAGTGCCTTCGCTGGAGGAGGCTAAGGCCGGTCTACTTGAGCAATTCGCCTGATGGGGTCGGTGAGGAATAAGATGGCCCGGGGATCGAAACCACTCAAGGCGTGGATTCAAATATCCGCCGTATCCGAAAGATATTCTGGTACCCCTGAGAATGAGCCTTCCATGACTTCAGGCAGAGGCGTTTTCATTGAGATTGGAACTTCATGCAGATATGATAGAATAGCAGTGCAGTCAAATGAGTTCTGTTTGGGCTGAGGGCTATCGATAAGGTGATCAATGATAAAGAAACAGTTGAGGAAGAAAAAGCATCTCGGTGAGTTCAGGGAGTGGGGGCGACAAGTTGTCATAACCCTCAACAGCAGCGAGGTGCTTGACCAGTTTCTTGATGACCTTGTTATCGAAGCCGTTGAAGCTAATGGCCTATATTGCGGTGGTGGTGGGCGAGCGAACGAGATAGACCTAGTGGTTGAACTTGGCCGCTTGACAGATGATCCCGAAGCGAGATTTCGGATGGTGACTGCCTGGTTGGACGCTCGTCCAGATGTTGTGGCTTATAAGGCAGATCGTCTCTTTGATCTTTGGCACGAGGACGTTGAAGATATGGAAGGCGCGCATGAAGCCTGATCCCGTCGAATATGAAATCACAGACCACGCCGTGTTCGAAATTCAGAGGCGAGGCATTCCGCTGGACATGGTGCGAGCGATCGTGCACAAACCGGAACAGCGCTTGATGGTACGTGAGGGGCGAGAGGTATTTCAGTCTCGCGTACAGATGAGTGGCAAGAGATATCTCATCAGAGTGTTCGTGGATACCGATCGCGCTCCTGCTGAAGTGGTGACAGTCTACCGTACCAGCAAGATTGACAAGTATTGGAGGTGACCGCGATGAAAGTTACCTATGATCCCAAAACCGACACACTGAGCATGATTCTCAGAGAGAGAACGCCGGTTGCCGAAAGCGACGAAGACAAGCCCGGCGTCATTCTCGACTATGATGATGCCGGAAACCTGATATCGCTCGAAATCCTTGATGCTTCGTCCAGGGTGAGCGATATTCGCAAGATGGAATTCCAGATGGCGGCATAGCGGGAATCCTTAGTCGGCTTCACACAGCGGCGTGCCTTTACTGACAGGGAGCAGAGGGTGAGGGCAAAGGGAAGAGTGGGTTTGAGGAGATGGCCGATTATGAAACCGAAGAAGCCACAACCAGGGATGGTGCGGAGAGGTGGATCATGTGCGGCAAGACTGCGAGAGAGAAGATATATCTGTGTTTCAGGGGGAGTTCGACCCTCCCCCATCTCCCCATCCAACCTTCTGCCTTTTTGCCTGCACGTCTGTGTTGGATGCAACTTTTGGGCGGATTGTTTCGCGTACTGAGTCGCCTCCGCGTAAGGAGTGGGCTCACAATGGGCAGTATTTACACTTGCCGGGAACAATTCTCCGCAATCTGATGACCAGTATTTCCTCGTTGACCGCCTCAA
>JAQTRE010000090.1 GCA_028711995.1 Dehalococcoidia bacterium
CGAGTGTGCCCATGCACATCAACCAGGGGCGCAGCACCAAACAACATGTACAGCCGGTGTCCATCCTCGAAGATGAATTCATGTTCCTGAGGGGCAACCGGCTTTCCGGTGGCTGCGGCGACGTGGGCGGGTAGTTCCTCCGGCTTCAACTCTGCGCCGTTGCGGAATACCCTGTAGGCGATAGCAGCCTCGCCCGGAAGCGCGCTCGGCGATATATTGTCACCCGGCTGGACGCCGAAAAGCTGGTTGGCACAAATGTTTCCGGTAATGGCGCGACACTCCGTGTCGTGAGCAATCCACACGGCGACGGGCGTGGCATCCAGCACGGTCTGGAATTCGGCAAGACTTTCGGCCGATTCTCGCTGCAGGCGTTTCGTTTCCATTTCCAGTTGTTTGCGCTCTGTGATATCGATGCCCTGGGCGATTGTAGCGACTGGAGTCTTGCCGTCGGCAGCCAGCAGAGTCGCCGAGTTCCAAAGCAGGGTTCGGACAGAGCCGTCAACATGCCGAATGTTAATCTCCACAGCTTCCCAGCGTTCGCTGACCGTTGCCCTTCGGACGTGATCCATATATGTATCACGGCTTTCCCCAGGGAATAGTATACCCAACTCATGGCCCAATACTTCATCGGCGCTAAGCCCCGTAAGCCGTTCGAAGGCATGATTGAAGCGGGTGATCTTCAGTTCAGGGTCCCAGACTATAATGGGAGCGCTGGCGTAATTGAACAGGTTATCCAGATAGTCTGTGGTTTGACGCCAGCCTTCGGCGGCTTTCTTCTCCTCGTCGATATTCAGGAAACTCATCACCAGACCGCTGACGACATTCTGAGTCGTGAAGTAAGGCAGGATGCGCATCTTGTACCAGCACCCGTCCTTGCGCTGGACTTCCATTTCTTTTGGCCTCAGGGTTCTGAGGACTTTTCGCGCGTCATTAACCACCTTGTCATATGCCAGCCGTGAAGTGATGTGTTCTAGAGGACGGCCCTCATCGACGGCCCTCAGGTTGAACACATCGGACGTCGCCGGTGTAAAACTCCTGATGTTGAGGCCGTCATCGAGGAAAATAATGGCGATATCGGTGCGGTTGAGGAAGTTTTTGAGGTCATCGTTGGCTGTGGCCAATTGTTCATTCCTGTCCTGAATCTCGGTGTTCAAGGTTGACAGTTCTTCGTTGAGCGATTGGAGTTCTTCCCGGGACGTGTCCAGTTCCTCGTTGGTGCTCTGCAATTCCTCATTGTTGGACAGGAGTTCCTCATTGGCCGACTTCAGTTCTTCATTAGCCGCTTCCAAATCTTCAATAGTAAAGTGAAGGTTCTCCCTGGTAAACTTCAGGTCCCCTTCCAACTCGGCTATGCGCCGACGGCTCTTGGCAACCGGACTGATCCGGGCTCCCTCAGTGGCACGTCCACCTTCCTGAAAGACAACCAACAGGAATCCCGGCGGCATCCCGTGCGCAGCAAACGGCGCTACGGTAAGGTTGACCATCTGCAAACTGCCGTTGTACTTGACACGCACTCTTTCACGAATGATGGCCCTCTGTTCCGAAATCGCCTGATATATTGCCGAAGAAAGGTCTGCTCTGAGTCCTTCCCTTGCTGTATCCAGAATATTCAGGCTGGGTTTCCCGGAAGCAATCTCCATGTACTTTTCCGTTCGCCCGCGGATATAGACCAGGCGGTGCTTCTCGTCAATCACGGCAAAGGTGGGAGCATAGTTATCCAGAAATATCTTTTCACCGATCTCGTGAATCCTGGCTTCCGCCAGCTGCGGCATGGGCCGGCTGGTTGACCCGCACAAAGCAGGAGCCAATGCGGAGGGGAATCTTAGCCTCTCGGCAGAGACCACCGTTTCAAGCCGCCGGTATATCTTCCACTTCTTATCCAGTATGCTGAACAAGTCTGTAGAGTCGCCGACGGTTTCGGAACTTCCCAGGAAGAGAGTTCCACCGGGGTTAAGGGCATAGTGCATTAGAGGCAGTAATCGCTTTTGAACATCGCTCTCCAGGTAAATCAGAAGATTGCGGCAGCAGACCAGGTCCATTCTGAAGAAGGGCGGACCTTTGATCAAGTCCTGCGGCGCAAAGGTCACCATTTCCCGGATTTCTTTCCTGATGCGATACGTGTTTTTCTCTTTAACAAAGAACCGCCTTAATCGTTCCGGCGTAATATCGGCGGCAATGCTGGCCGGGTACATGCCGGTCCGGGCCACATTCAGCGCATCAATGTCGATATCCGTGCCATAGATCTGGACCTGCAAATGCTTCTCAAGTTCGCTCAGGCACTCTGAGATGATCATAGCCACTGAATAAGATTCCTCACCGGTGGCGCAACCGGCTACCCACACTCTCAAGTCGCTGCCTGGAGCCTTGCTTTGTATTGACTCTTTGAGCCTCGCCTTCAGCGCTTCAAAGGCTTCCGGGTCGCGGAAGAAATTGGTGACGTTGATCAGGAGATCCCGCAGCAAAGCCTTTGCTTCATCTTCGTTTTCCTTCAGAAAACGCACATATCGGGAAACGTCATTGATCTGGTTGACGCTCATCCGCCGCTGGAGCCGGCGACGGATGCTGGCTTGTTTGTAGGCAGAAAAATCGTGACCGGTTCTGGTTCGCAGGATAGCAAACATCTGCTGCAGCGGTTCTTGAGCTTCCTCGACCATATTGCTAATCTTGGCACCGTTGATGGCCGAATGCTGCACAAACTGAACCAGCTTCTCCGGCATCTGCTCGGGCTTGAGCACAAAATCGGCCAGACCGGCACCGATGGCGCTGCGCGGCATGCCGTCATATCGGGCCGATTCCGGGTCCTGGACCAAGACTGTGCCCATCTTTTCCTTAATGGCCCTCAGGCCAAGAATGCTGTCCGTTCCTGTCCCCGAGAGTATAATGCAGATGGCCTCCGAACCCTTTTCTTTTGCCAGCGAACGGAAGAAGAAATCCACGGGAAGCTTCAGCCGCGACGGCGTCACTGGCTCCTCCAGATATAGAGCACCGTTCGCTATCCCCATGCTCCTGTTTGGCGGATTCAGGTAGATGGAGTTTGGCTCCACCTTCATACCATCGGTAGCCACATGGATAGACATCCGGGTAAGACGGGACAGGATTTCGGGCGTTGAACTTTGACGAGCGGGGTTAAGGTGTTGCAGGATAACAAAGGCCATGCCGCTCTCCGATGGCATGTGCGTAAAGAATTGCTCTATCGCCTCCAGCCCGCCGGCTGAAGCGCCAATACCGACGATGCGAACCCTTGGCTCTGCAGGTGGGGCAATCTCATCTGCTGGCGTTTGAGGCGTCTTACGTCTGGGGCGTTTTTCTGCAGGCGCTTTGGGCTCCTTTGCCTTTTTTGCCATATCGTACCTCCCAGGTCGCATCGGGCCATGATTCCGAGGTCTGCCATTGGGTTCGAATAGTTGCATTGTAGCACAATTCTTAGTCCATGGCATGGCGGTGCATATGGGTGTCTTTGGGCAATCAGGTAATCCAGGGGCAGTCAGGTGTCCAAACCAGAGAATCCGGCTTCAGAAACCCAGTTTCAGTTCAGGATCCGCAGAGTGTATTTACATGTCCGGGATGCCCAATCTTCTTGGAGAGGGTACCGCGGTGAAGGGTTTCTCTGAAAACGGGGATGGGACATTCGCTACAGTGGGGAGTGGTATGGCTGAACCTTATGCTACCTTGTAATACCTGATTCGTGACTTCTTTGTGAGACTGGCGCATAAGTTAGTGATTGATCTGTGACACCTTCGGACTACAATAATGTCACCGGAATAGACTGGTGCAACAGAGGAAAAGCCACACGATGGGACCATCATGGAATTCCGGAGGCCTGTTCCCCTGCTCTTCATGAGTGGGGCAGAACGCGAGGCGCCATAATAGTTCCAGGCAACTGGCCGCAGTGATCGGGCTCTGGCGGCAACTATAGGGTAACCAGCCGGATTGTCCGAATCTACGAAGCTATGTAATGGAAGCTGAGGTTCAAGAAAACTCTAAGGGGAGAGACCCGGGTGGAGATAGGAACGAGGTTTGTTGCGCCTGGAGAACCAACATCGAATCTGAATCTGAAGCAAGCTCGATTCATGATTAAACAAGGCTACAACATTTCCAGGATGGGTATAGTGACGATGGCTCGTCGCGAGTACAGAATAGCCTCCTGTGATTTGATGCGTCACGTCTCCTGCTATTTGTGGGGGATAACATGCAGATCAGTCAAGGGTTAACCCTATTGAAGGGTCTCATTCATGAGATTATGTTTAGAGGCATACAGAGGGCTCACAGCAGCAAATAAAGCCTTAATCAGAACTGCCGAGTGGTCCATAGCGGATCAGTTGGAAGCCCAAACAACCCCAGCCATGTCTGACCAGATTACCCCAGTTCATCAGAGGCTCTCAATCTTCTAACCGGGTCACCGAATAATCCAAGAACTGATGACGCTGGAGGGGAAGCATGAAGAAGAAACCGAAGAGAAGCAGGCAACCAGTAGCCAAAGACAAGACGCTTCAGGCAAAGGCAGACAAGGTCGTGACGGTGAGCGCCTTCACCGATGAATTGCTCAAGGCCGTCAACGATGGTGTCCTTGTGCTGGATATTGAGGACCGGGTGATTGAAGTCAATAAGGCTCTCCTGGGAATGCTGGGATTGAGAAAAGAGGATGTGCTAGAACACAGGGCTCATCATCTGCTCGGATCGTTAGCTGATCCGGCAGAAATGAAGAAGGACCTCGCCGCAATGAAACAACTCAAGGCGAGCCTTCCGGCAGGAGATATGGAGCTTTCCGTTACAACCAAACCTGGTAACAAACGCACGTTGTCAGTGGTTCACAGTGTGGTGAGGGGAACCGACGGCAACCCAACTGCGCAGCTTGTAGTGGTGAGGGATATCACCGAGCGCAGGCAATTGGGAAATATCCCGCCGCAAGCGGCAGAAAGCCTGCGTGCCTTGAGCGACAATCTACCCGACTGCATGGTATATCAAATAGAAGCGTATCCTGATGGCACCCGGCGGTTTGTCGATGTCAGTGCGGCATGTGAGAGGTTACATGGGGTAACGAAAGAGGCGGTTCTGCACGATGCGACACTCCTGTATGGGCAAATCCATGAAGAAGACCGGGCCCGGTTTGCGGAGGCAGAGATGGTTAGCTTCCGCAACATGACCACTTTCGAAATGGAGACGAGATTTCGCACCGCTGCGGGAGACGTACGATGGTCGCTCGTACGCTCGGCGCCTCGACGTGTGCCGGATCGAGAGGGCGTTTTGTGGGACGGGATGGAAATCGACATAACCGAACGCAAGAGATCTGAAGAGAAACTACGGGAGAGCGAGGACAGGTTTTCGAAGGCATTCCGCTCAAGTCCCAATCTGATGGCCATCACCACCCTATCAAACGGCCGTGTGGTTGATGTCAACGAGGCTTATTGTTCCTTTTCCGGCCACACCCGCGAAGAGATCGTTGACCGCACAACATCCCAAATCGGAGTATGGGCAGACCCCAATCAACGCCAAGAGATGATAGAAGAGGTTGTGGCAAATGGCCGCATGTATAACAAAGAAGTAAAGATGCGGACCAAAACAGGCGAGATACGCCACCTTCTTTTCTCCGCGGAAAAGATCGCGCTGGCCGGCGAGCCACATATCATTACCGTAGCTTCGGATATCACCGAACGTAAGCAAATAGAACAGGCACTTCAGGAGAGAAACCAACAACTCAACGATCAGAATGAAGAAATACTCGTTATAGAAGAGGCGCTCAAATCGGAGGTTGCTGAGACAGAGAAGGCCCGCGCCTATAGCGAAGGGTTGGTCAAATCCATACCTGATGGCCTTGTCATACTCGACTTCGCCGGGAATGTCGTCGATATCAATGAAGCTCTTTTGAGCATGGTGGGACATACTCGCGAGGAAGTCGTGGGCCGGCCAATGAAGTTGGACGAGGTCATCACAACAGAGAGAACCGGAACATTCAGCGCACGTCTCAGGAAACTGGAGAAAGGTGTATCGTTAGAGAATGAAGAGATGACTATCCGAACCCAAGGTGGCACTGAGAAAACGCTCTCCGTCGCTTATAGCACGGTCAATGATGCTTCAGGAAGACCGGCGATGGCGATTGCAGTACTCAGAGATATCACCGACCGCAAGGTTGTCGAGGAAAGGCTCAGGAATACTGCACGACTACTGGCGGTATCTCAGCAGATTGCCCGCTTGGGCAATTGCGAAGGGGAGGTTGCGGGCCAGAAAATGACCTGCTCTGAAGAATTCTACCATATCCATGGTCTGCATCCCGGGGAATGCACGCAGGACTATGAGACCTTCATGGAATCTGTCCATCCTGATGATCGGGGATATGTCAAAAGTCATCTACGCGCTGCCCTGTACGACCATGAGTCGGATGATTTCGAATATCGCGTCCTGTTACCCAACAGTGAAGTGCGCTTCATCCAGGCAAAGGGCAGGGTCTCCTTTGACGAAACCGGCAATCCCGTGCGCATGTCACTTATAGCGCAGGATGTCAGCGAGCGCAAGCTGATAGAGGACAAGCTGAAGGAGTCGGAAAAGCTGTATTCCGCCATGACCAACAGCTCACCCATTGGTACTTACATCGTTCAGAAGGGTGAGTTTGTTTATGTGAACCCATCCTTCTGTGAAACGACGGGATATACGCAGAATGAGCTCATGGGCATGCAATCATTGAGCTTGGTTCACGTGAAGGACCGCGAGAAAGTCAGGACAAATGCCATTCAAATGCTGAATGGCAAGAGCAGTGTCGGTTATGAATACCACAGCATCATCAAGAACGGAGAAGTGCGACGGATATGGGAGACGGTTACTCCTATAGAATATCGCGGAACACGGGCATCGCTTGGCAATTATGTCGACATTACCGATATCAAGAATGCTGAACGACAATTGAGGGAATCGGAAGAAAGACTCAGTATTTTGTTTGAATGCGCCCCGGATGCATTTCTCATTCTCGATTCCAATGACACCTTGACCGACTGCAACAAGGCAGCAGAGGACCTCCTACGCAGTAAGAAAGCGGATTTGATCGGGAAGAATCTTGGGCTGAGTCATCTCGTGGTCCAATCTGACGTCCTGAAAGCCCTTCGACCATCAACCAGGAAACAGGAGAGTAAAACGAGCGGTCCTGAAGAGTACACTATCATCCGGGAAGAAAACGGCCCCATTGTGGTGGAACAGAAGACGTTTCCCGTAACGATCAGGGGCCAGAGCCTGCGATTAGTTCTTCTCAGGGACATCACGGAACGCAAGCGAGCGGAAGAAGAAGTCCGGCGGGCAAACGCCGAGCTTGAAAAGACGATGGAACAGCTGAAGGCCAGCCAGTCACAGCTCATGCAATCCGCCAAGCTGGCCGCAGTGGGAGAACTGGTTGCCGGTGTGGCTCATGAAATTAACAATCCCCTGATGGCGATTTCCGGCTATGCGCAATTGCTGCTCGATGAAGTCAAGGAGGAAGGCTTCAGGGCGGACTTGGAAACGATCAATAAAGAAACCGACCGCACCATAGCGATTGTGGGCAATCTCCTCTCTTTTGCCCGCAGGTACGACCCGGAAAAGAAGCCTGTTTCCATCAACCAGAGCATCGAGGATACCCTGGAGTTGCGTGAGCATGAACTAACACTGGACGGCATCCAGATCATTCGTGACTTGGCTCCTGACCTTCCCACTCTGATGGCCGACAACAATCAGCTACAGCAGGTGTTTCTGAACCTGATCAACAATGCAGAGCATGCCATGAAGGAGGCTCACGGCAAAGGCACATTGCTGGTCAAGACAATGACGGTTGAAGCGAGGCCTGACAAGATGATCCGGATAACCTTCACCGATGACGGGCCAGGCATTCCGCCCGATATCATAGACCGGATATTCGATCCGTTCTTCACCACCAAGGATGTCGGCAAGGGAACCGGGTTGGGGCTCAGCATCTGTTACGGAATCATCAAAGAGCACGGCGGACGAATCTATGCCACAAGCAAATTAGGCATGGGGGCGAATCTTGTGATCGATCTTCCTGTCATCACCATGCCGTTTAAACTCATATTATGAAATGAAGAGGCCAGGAGGTATGAGATGATCGAAGACGCGAGCAAAGGTTCCATCATCGTGGTCGATGATGAGCAGGCAGTACGGGACATGATCTCCCGGGCTTTACGGAAGGAGGGTTACAGCGTCGTTACGGCAAAAGATGGCTATGACGCACTGGAGAAGGTCTCTCAGGCCCATTTTGATCTGATGTTCTTGGATATCCGGATGCCCGAAATATCCGGCCTTGAAGTACTCTCCATAATGAATGCCCACCATCCGGCCACTACCGTAGTAATGCTCACGGCGGTAAACGGTGCTCAAGCAGAAGCTAGAAGTCATGAAGCGTTTGCGTATCTGCGCAAGCCCTGCAAGATCGCCGAAGTGATCGCAATGGCAAACAAATTCCTCGGTGGAAACGTGAACTTGCCGTGACATATGGCTCGCTAACGAGATATCGGGCTAAGGGCATTGCCACAATCTGGTTAACATGACGAACAATTGGATAGGAGGGACAAAATGACAACAGTTGTGGCCAGAAAATCGCTCCTGCTGGTTGATGACCATGATTCGCTGAGGGATATGCTGGGCCGAGCCCTGACAAATCGAGGCTATGATGTTTCCTCGGCATCGTGCGGCACAGATGCTCTTTCGATGAGTTCAGAAAGGATATTCGATGTCGTCGTGCTGGATATCAAAATGCCCGGAATGAACGGCTTGGAAGTCCTGCGTAAAATAAGGGAGATGTATCCAGATGTACCTGTCATCATATTGAGCGCCGTCGCCGATCCGGAGATGAAAACGGAATCCCAAGCGATGCAGCTTCGGGCCTCCGTTTACCTGCACAAGCCTTGCAAGTTACAAGACCTGGATGCTGCCATACAGAGAGTCCTTAGGCATCAGTGAAGCTTCCCTTCAGCGATGGCATCCTGTGTCTAGAAAATGAGAGCATATATCTGACGTGACGCGCAGGCGAAATAAAACAGGGTGAAAACATGAAAGCAATCATCATTGAAGACGATGCGGAAGTCATTGAAGCCATTTCGCTCTGTTTCGAGCTGCGCCAGCCCGATATCAGGGTGATATGTGCGCGCCGGGGACTTGAGGGAGTTCATCTCGTCGAAAAAGAATCCCCCGACGTAGTCATCCTCGATATCGGCCTGCCGGATATCGATGGGTTCGAAGTCTGCCGCCTGATTCGCATGATTTCCGGCGTGCCCATAATCATGCTCACCGCTCGAGACAAGGGGTTCGACAAGATCAAGGGATTGGAGCTGGGGGCAGATGATTATGTCACCAAACCATTCGTACACGCCGAGCTGATGGCACGGGTAAGAGCAGTGCTGCGCCGATCCACCATGCCCAAGCATGAGCAGGCAAACAACCAGCTTGCCATAGGAAATCTGATAATCAACATGGCCACCCATCAAGTGTACGTCGATGACGAAGAAATAAAACTGACTCCCACAGAATACCGTTTGCTGCACCTTCTGGCAGAAAATCACGGCCACGTGGTGACCAACCGGGTCCTCATGGAGAAGATATGGGGATCGGATTACAGGGATGCCGATGATTACCTCAAGGTGTATATCAAACGCCTTCGGACCAAGCTGGGGGATGATCTCCTCAATCTCAGGCTGATCCTCCCGGAGAGAGCCGCGGGATATGAGATTGCCGACCGGGCAGGCGGCCTTCGGGAGCACCTATGCAGGTATACCCCTTGGTCCCCTCTGCATGATACCCCCTAGTTGTTTCTGCGGAAAGCGATCATACCAAATTACGTGCTATCCCCCTTGAATGCGGTCAGTTAAAAACATACTCTAAATAGTATAAGGGAACGGACCAAGAGCCCAGCATGATAGCATGCAGAATGGTGTCCGGACACGCGACACATCGAGGAGATGCATGAACACAGAAACACTGCAAAGCAATAGATCCATGATCTCACCGAACAGTGAGCCGCTGGGAATAACGGAAGGGCTCCTCGGCGTTGTTGTCGAAAATGCCCGGCTTGTCCGCTCAACAACCGATGTGAAGGCTCAGCGTGGTTCGGATCAACTCTGGAACCAACCGCTCTCCGGCATCGCTCATGACCTGCGTGCTCCCCTGACCGTTATTAAAGGATATACCACCATGCTGCTGGATTACGACGGCAGGCTGGATCATGACGAGGTAAGACGGTACCTGGAATCTATCGAAGAAGCCAGCGACAGGCTCGCAGAACTCATTGATCAACTTCAGGATCAGCCGCGGCCCGAATCAGGTGCTCTCGGAATGAAAGACATCTCAGCCAGAATCTCAGCGTTGCTGAACTCCCCGGTAGCCGCATCTCGGATGAGAGACCTTCAGCCCGTCGGATAGGATGATCCCATCAAGAGCAAGGGGGAATGACTATGCCACCAACAAAACCGTCTGTGCTAGTGGTTGATGATGATGCCCGCATGTTGCGGATGGTGGAGAGTATTCTGCAGCTGGAAAAATATCAGGTCATCCGGGCCATCGATGGTCAGGATGCCCTTGATATTCTGAACCGGCAAAGTCCGGACCTCATATTGCTGGACATCGTGATGCCCGGCATGGACGGATATGTTGTGTGCAAGCGAATTCGAGAATTCTCCCAGGTCCCGATCATCATGGTTACCGCCAAGGGTGACGATGATGAAAAGGTGCGGTGTCTGGATGCCGGCGCGGATGACTTCATCACCAAGCCGTTTTCTTCCAGGGAGCTGGCTGCCAGGACCAGAGTGGCGTTGCGTCACACTCTATTGTGGGATAACCGGCCTGAACCCATCTTCTCCATCGATGGGCTCTCGATAGATTTTGCCCGGCACAGAGTCGTCTTGAGGGGTCGGGAATTGAGCCTGACTCGAACTGCATACCGGTTGCTGTCTTGTCTGGCGCGCCATGCGGGCCGGTTGCTTACCCCCGATCAGATACTGGAAATGGTATGGGGCAGTGAATACGTTGGCGAAATCCATTTGCTTCAAGTCACCATCGCCCGGCTCAGACAGAATCTGGAGGATGACGCCCGCAACCCTCGATATATCCTGACCCGACCCGGTATAGGATATATGATGCCCAAGGAAGTCCAGGCGGACAGTATCTGCTTTGTCAGTGAGTCAAAGTCTTCAGTTTGCGCTGCCAATAATTGATATCGGAGCCAGCGCACGAAGAGAAAGTGCCCATTTTGAGGACAAAAAACCCGCTATTGAATCGTCAACAGACCGCAAAAAACAGAGAGGTTTGGTAGACATCTCCCATATGACCGAAAAACCGCAAAGCCCAGAAGCCATCAACAGGGTGTAACCCCCTCTTTAAATTATGGGACCAACCCCGCGTTCACCTCATCAACAGATTTTTGTGAAGCAGAGCCCGTAGTTACAGGTTCCAAAAGGAATCTGCACTCCAAAGAAACTGGAGTAAGCAGGGTCATGACTTCTCCTATGTGCACGTGACCCCAGTGGCTCCGACAAAGACAGACCATGAGAAAGCCTGTGATGGAAAGCCACGGGCCTACATCATCCGGGCGAGATAAAGACAGCCAGCTCAGTATACCAGCCACTTGGGGACATA
>JAQTRE010000091.1 GCA_028711995.1 Dehalococcoidia bacterium
TGTTGGCGCTTGTTTTGGCGCTAAATTCGACCCGCCAGCCGATTCACTCAGACTTTAAACTTCGCAGCATAATATCAGGGTGACTCAATCAGAATTCCGATACCGGCTTTTTGCAGGGACGCCACAATTACTTCTGGAAATGTCGTCCCATAAGAGTCCGATAAGAGTCTAAGGAGAGTACGATGGCAGAGTCGATTAAAGATAAAGTGGCAATTATCGGCACGGGTTGTGCCAAATTCGGAGAGAGATGGAATGTGAGCGCTGCTGATCTGGCGATCGAGGCCGCGCATGAGGCCTTGGCCGACGCAAAAGTCGACGTGAAAGATGTCGATGCTGGATGGGTAGCAACGATGTGGCAATGTACCGGAGCTGCGCTGGCCTTGCCGCTGAAGATGCAGTTTAAGCCTGTCACTAGAGTTGAGAACGCCTGTGCCAGTGCAATCGATGCACTCAGGAATGCAGCGTTTGCCGTAGCGGCGCATGCGTATGATGTTGTGCTGGTAGTAGGAGTGGAGAAGTTGAAGGACATGGGAGAGGCGGGGCTTCCGCCTGGCGGAATGCCTTCTCAGCACACAGTTTACGAGGCAGATTTCACGGCTCCGGGCACCTTTGCTCTGGCGGCTACCCGATACTTCAGCAAATACGGGCTGACACCTGCCGAAGGGAAAAAGATGCTGGGTATGATCTCGGTGAAGAGTCACCACAACGGCGACAGAAACCCCAAGGCTCATCTGCGGACGGAGATTACACTGGAAAAGGCAATGAACGCCCCGCTAATTGCCTGGCCTTTGGGTTTGTTCGATTGTTGTGGCGTAACCGATGGCGCTGCGGCAGCGGTGATTTGCCGCCCGGAAGATGCCAAGAAGTTCAGAAGTGACTATGCGCTGATTAAGGGATTTGGGCTTTCCATAGGTGCCGGCATGGGCGCCGTGAGAACGGACTATGATTATACGATCTGGCACGAGACTGTATATGCAGCCCAACAAGCTTATGCAGATGCCGGAATAAAGAACCCCCGTAAAGAATTGTCTCAGCTTGAGGTGCATGACTGTTTTACCATTGCTGAGCTTATTGCGGTCGAATCTCTTGGTGTCTGCGAGAGAGGCCATGCGAAGGAAGATATTGAGTCAGGAGCCTGGACACAGGAAGGAGAGATTCCGGTCAACTTGAGCGGAGGATTGAAATCATTCGGACATCCTATCGGTGCAAGCGGCGTGAGGGAAGTGGCCGAAGTGGTCAGGCAATTGCAGGGCAGGGCCGATGAACCTTCGCGGCAACTCAAGAATCCCAAGATGGGCCTGGTTCATAACCAGGGCGGCGTTCCAGGGAAGTTCATGGCTGGAATTGCCATCTTGGGATTGCCCGAATAAAAGGGAGAGCCGGGAAGCCCGTCAGATTAAGCTTTGAGTTCAGGTAAAGGAGGGTGGCAAATGGCCAAAGGGGAGATTGTTATCGATGAGAAGGCCTGCAAGGGATGTGGATTCTGTGTCAAGTTCTGCAACCAGGGGTGTCTGGAAATGGGTAAGGAGCTTGGCGCTTTAGGTAATTTAGCTGCGGTAGTGGCACATCCAGAGAAATGCAATGCTTGTGCTATATGTGGCTGGATGTGCCCTGATTACGCGATTACCGTCTACAAATATACTGAGGAGAAAGCCCCGGTCAAGAAATAACTGCGGTATCGCCAACCACAGGATGTTACAACAGGAGTCTTTGGGCGCATATCGAAGCGGGGAGATTGAACTATGAACAAATCAAAAAGCGGAAAAGAGACATCTAGCCCGATAGACAAGGCGATAGTTACCGGTAATGAGGCAGCATGTTTGGGAGCGGTCAGGGCAGGCTGCCGCCACTTCTTCGGCTATCCCATAACCCCACAGAATGCGGTGACAGAGTGGTTTGCACAGGAGTTGCCGGCAATGGGCGGGCGCTTTGTGCAGGCGGAATCTGAATGGTCGGCGGCAGCCATGCTGTTCGGTGCGGCCGCTGCCGGAGTGAGGGTTATGACCTCAACCTCCAGCCCCGGGTGGGGGCTCATGCAGGAGGTTGTCTCCAATATTGCGGGAGCCAACTTGCCTGTGGTGATCATGGATGTGCAACGGGGAGGACCTGGCCAGGGTTCAGTACAGCACGCTCAGATGGATTATCTCTCGGCAACTCGAGGCGCGCACGGCGGGTATAAAAACATCGTGCTCGCTCCGAACTCGGCGCAGGAGACTTTTGAGCTGATTCAGACAGCCTTTTATCTGGCCGACAAGTATCGGAACCCGACAATAATACTGAGCGACGGTATCATCGGGATGATGGTGGAATCCATTGAGATGCACCCCATGGAATTCGAGCCTTTGCCTCCCAAGGACTGGGCACTTAGAGGTTTCGCCAAAAAGGGCGGAAAGTTTGATTATGTTTTCGGCGGATATGGCACGACGCCCTTCTATAAACAGGCGCTTACGGGCTATTTCAATAAATATGAGGCCATGAAGAAGGCAGAGGTCCGATACCAGGCGATTGAGATCGATGATGCCGATCTCGTTATGGTGGCCTTTGGTTACGTGTCGCGTACCTGCATAGATGTGGTGAACATGGCTCGCGCTGAAGGACTGAAGGTCGGACTGTTAAGGCCAATAACGCTCTGGCCTTTCCCTTATGAAGCCGTCAGACAAAGAGCGGCTAGGGGGGCAAAGTTCCTCGTGGTCGAGGATAATCTGGGATGCATGATTGAGGATGTGGTCATGGGTGTAGAGGGCCGGGCGGAAGTTAGTTCGGTGAACATGTTGGCCCGCCATCTGGATACCGGCGCGGGAATGATCCTTCCTGATGCGGTCATGCAGAAAGTTAGAGAAATGCTTTCAGGGAGGAGTCAGGGATAATGGAGAAGCAGAAGATTTACGGAAGGCCCGCCTTGAAAATGTTTGCCACCGGAACATATGGGACATGTGCGGGTTGCGGGCATCCTCTTATCGGTCGAATAATCTATGAATGCCTGGATGAACTCGGGATCAAAGATCGTACCATACAGGTATCGGGTGTGGGTTGCACAGCGTTTATCAGTATGACCACACTCATCGATACGGCTCTCTGTACACACGGAACAGCCCCCGCGGTGCTCACCGGTATCAAGCAGGCCCTGTATGATGAGCCGATAGTCTATGCCATTCAGGGTGATGGGGATGCTGCCGCTATCGGTGCCGGAGCTCTCATCAACGCCGCCGTTCGCGGCGAGAGAATAACGATCATCATGGCCAACAACGCCAACTACGGCACGACCGGCGGACAAATGGGCCCGACAACTTTAGCAGGACAGGTGACAACCACCTGTCCCCAAGGGCGAGACCCCATTAAGCATGGATGGCCGGTGCATACGGCTGAGATGCTGGCCACGATAAAGTCGGTTGCCTATAGTGCTCGTGGGGCGGTTAACAGTCCTAAGAATTTCCAGCAGGCCAAGAAATATGTCAAGACGGCGTTCCAGAAGCAGATGGATGATGTGGGCTTCAGCTTTGTGGAGATATTGGATTTTTGCCCCACAAACTGGAAAATGTCACCGGTCAATGCCCTGGACTGGGTAGAGAAGAGGATGATCCCGGAGTTTCCGCTGGGTGAATTCAGAAACGTTGACAGTATCGTATAGCATGGCTGGCTTGAAGAATATCCGGAGGCAAATGATTGATATGGAGACGAAACCGAAGTGATATGAAGTGCTGATGGCGGGAATTGGCGGCAAGGGCGTTCTGACAGCCGGGAAATTCTTGTTGGAGGCCGGCGCCATAAAGTACAAAAACGTAGTCTATTTCCCCTCCTATTCTACGGAGATGCGAGGCAGCCCGAGCGAGTGCACGGTTATTCTCTCTGAGAGTCCGATCGGCTCCCCGGTGCTTCAATCGGCGGATGCTATTCTCATATTCGATCAGAGTCAACTGGCCAATTTTGAGAACAGGCTTCGCCCAAGTGGATTGATGGTGATCGATAGCACCATGCAGCAGGGAACTGTGAAGAGGAAAGATGTCAGGGTTCTGGAGATTCCGGCCATGACCATCGCCAATGCCGTGGGAGATGTTCGATCAGCAAATCTGGTGTTACTTGGAGGATACGTGCAAGCGACTGGCGTGGTGCCTATGGAGATCATCGAAAGCGAGATCAAGAAGAAATTCAAATCCGGCGGCGACAAAGTAATCGCGAAGAATATCGAAGCTGTTCATAAAGGGGCAGAAGTGGCGGCCGAGTGGGCTGCTGAAAAACCTGCCTGAAGGGAACGGATCGTTTTCAGGAGATGACACTGATGCAATCGTGTGAGCTCTCGGGGTATCAATAAAAAGACTTTAAAAGGAGGAACGAGAACAATGGCTGGAATTCTTGAAGGAATCAGGGTTATAGACTGGAGCATCTTTCAGCAAGGTCCTGTAGCTTCCATGATTTTGGGAGATATGGGAGCTGATGTCATCAAGCTTGAGGGAAAGGATGGCGGAGACCCTGGCCGAGCGATGATGAGAATTGCAGGAGCCATTCTGTCTTCAGATCTTTCCCAGCGCAATGCCTACTTTGAAGCTGGAAATCGTAACAAGCGAGCGATTGCGGTGGATCTCACCAAGCCCGAGGGAAAAGAGGTCATCTACAAGCTGGTTGAGAAGTCGGATGTGTTCATACAGAACTTCAGAGAAGGTGTTGCTGAACGCCTGGGGATGGGCTATCAGACCCTTCGTAAACTAAATCCTCGTCTGATCTATGCGCACGCTTCCGCATGGGGACCTAAGGGGCCTGACAAGGGGGACCCGTCTGCCGACTATACCGGAGTAGCCCGCTCCGGGCTGATGCATCTTATCGGTGAGCCGGGCATGCCGCCGCTGATGGTTCAAGGTGGACTGGGAGATCAGAGCGGTGCTGTCATGACTGCTATGGGAGTGATGTCGGCGCTTTACTACAGGGAAAAAACAGGGATAGGGCAAGAACTGGAGTCGTCATTATTGGGAAGCCTGGTGTTTCTCATGGGGCACCCGGTGACCATGAATACTCTGGTGGGACTCCCAACGCCCAAGATCGCCAGAAAGAAGGCGGGCAATCCTTTGTGGAATTACTATCAATGCGGCGATGGCAAGTGGGTTGCCATGGCGGCTCTGGCGGCTGACAAGTTCTGGCCCAACTTCTGCAAAGCATTGAGTTTAGAGAATCTTGAGAAGGACCCGCGCTTCAATAGCATGGAAACCAGACGTGCAAATGGAGAAGCATTGGTGACCATCCTAGATGCGACCTTCGCCAAGAAGGACAGGGCAGAGTGGGTCAAGATGTTGAAGGAAACGGGAATGGTCTACGGCATCGTGAACGACATACCGGATCTGAAAGAAGACCCGCAGGTTCTGGAAAATGACTACATCACCCAATACGATCACCCGATTTGGGGGCAGGTGAAGATGATAGGCTTCCCGATCAGCTTCGAGAAGACGCCCATGGCGATCACAAGGGAAGCCCCTGAGTACGGGCAGGATACGGAGACAATCCTTAACGAAATGCTTGGGTATAACTGGGATCAGATTACCGCGCTCAAAGACAAGAAAGTCATCTAGTCCGCAGGGTTTTTGATACAAGATCATCCCACGTGGCGAGCCGGTCAGGTCCATTCCGGCAGTAGTTACGTGGCACGAATGTGGACCATTTGCGTCGGGAGTTGAAACATGACAAATGAAGGGAAACTAAACCCCATTGAAGAAGCATATCGGAATCGGCTGGTTAGAGCAAAAGAGATGTCCGAGCGCGGAGAAAAGGTCGTCGGCTATTTCTACGGCCTTGTGCCTGTGGAAATGCTGACGGCGGCCGGCCTGATTCCATACAGGATCACAGGCGATATCAACGAACTGATCACCAGGGCGGATGCTCATCTCGAGATGAATATGTGCTCGTTTGTGCGCAACGCTTTCGATCTGGGAATCAAGGGGTGTTACGATTTCCTCGACGGAATCGTAACACCCCACGCCTGCGATTGTATATTTCGCCTTCATGATATATGGCGCAGCTGCATTCCCACAACGTATGCACATTTCATCAATGTGCCTCATATGGCTTCGACTTCATCTCTGGAGTTCTTCGAGGATGAGCTGGAGTTATTCAAACGCAGTCTTGAAGAGTACGCGGGCGTGAAATTGACCGATGACCGGTTGAATAAAGCGATCGGGATGCACAACAGGAATCGCCGGTTGATGAGGGAACTCTACCAACTCAGAAAATCAAAGCCTCCGATGATAACGGGGAGTGAAATGGTCAAAGTTGAGGTAGCAGCGCGGTGTCTGCCTGTAAACGAGTCCAATAAGTTGGTGCAAAACGTCATAAGGACTGTAAAGGATCGGAAACCGGGCCCGGCCGAGCACAAGCCGAGGTTCATCCTTTACGGTGCGGAGGTAGATCAACCTTCCTTTGTTGAGCTCTTCGAGAAGGGTGGGGCGGATGTGGTGGTAGACGCTACCTCTCTGGGCACCGATGACTACTGGTATGACGTGAATGGTGCGCCAAGTCCGTTGGCAGCCCTTGCCAATCGCTATCTTCTCAAGATTCCTTCTCCTCGAACTTGCAAGAATAGCGAGGCGCAGGATCACAGCGAGGATATGGAGTTCAGGTTCGGCCATCTCGGCAAGTTGGCCAGAGAGTTTAAGGCCAACGCCGCCATTGTCTACATTATCCGGTTTTGTGACACCTATGAACTGGACGCGCCCGATGTCCGCGAGTATCTTCAAAAGGTTGGGCTTCCTGTTCTGGACATCGAAGACGAGTATCATACCCAATCCCTGGGAAGGCTCCAGACCAGGGTAGAGGCGTTTGTGGAAAGCCTTCAGAGTTAAATAGCACAGAGGCAGGTGAGGTATGCAACAGAAAAAGACGACGGCGATCCATGCAACCAGTACATCCAAGAGGGTTAGATCGATCGTCAAGAATATGAACGACAGGGCTCTATCGGCCAAACAGAATGGTTTGCTGACGGCTTATTGTATGACGGGATGCCAGTACGATGAGATTCTGGTGGCTTTCGATATTGTGCCCATCTGGACCGAAAACTGGGCAGGGCTTTGTGCTGCCAAACGGGAGGCCGGACGATTTCTGCAGAAGGCGGAGAGCCAGGGCTATGCCGATGTTATCTGCGGATACACCCGAGTCGGATTGGGGTTCGATGGTCTCAGGTGTGAACTGGGCCATGCACCGGAAAATTCACCCGATGGCGGCATGGCCGAGCCGGACATGATGCTCGGTTCCAGCTGCAGTTGCGATCCGAGGTACAAGTGGTATCAAGCCCTGGGGCGCTACAAGAAAACCCCTCTGTTCAACGTGGACGTGATGTGGATTCCGGTTGAAGCCGATACCAAAGAGGTTCTCCCATCCTATGTGAAGTATCAGACCAAACAACTAAAGGAGTTGATCGAGTTCCTGGAGCGGCTGACGGGGCGCAAGATGGACTATGACAAATACGAGGAATCCTTTGCCCAGAGTCAGAAGACCTGGCAGTTGTGGTATGAGGTGGATCAACTGCGCAAGGCTGTGCCTTCGCCGATGCCATCTCAGGATCATTTCAACGTGATGGTCCCCGGCATGTTCCTGTGCGGCTATCCTGAGGCGACGCAGTTTTACCAGGACCTGCGGGACGAAGTGCAGGAGCGGGTAAACAACAAGGTTGGAGTTCTGGAGACTGAGAATTACCGGCTGCTTTGGGGTGGAGGACTTCCGCCCTGGCACACGATGTGGGTGTTTAATTACTTCGAAGATCTGGGTGGGGTGTTTGCCATCGAAAACGGCTATCGGGCTTTTGATCCGGTTGAAATTCCTTCCAGCATCAAAGACCCTATCGAGAAGCTGGCCTATAGAAGTGTGATCCGGTTCTCCGAGGGAAATGACGTCGCCAGGAAGCACACCGGCAACGCTACAGTGGAAAAGATACTGAGACAGATTGATGAGTACAAGATCGATGGCGTATTCATGCATGCTTCCAGGTCCTGCCGAGCGATGACGGTGGGACAGATTCACGTGAAAAATTTGATCAGTCGCTACAGCAAAGTTCCTGTCCTTCTTCTCACCAGCGACATCATCGACATGCGCGACTATTCTGAAGCCCATTGGAGAGCGCAGGTGGAGGGCTTCATGGCAGCGGTGGAAACCTACAAAAAAGGCAATCAAAAATCTCAGCAGTCGTCAATTATGGGATAGACTCGATAGACAACTGCGAACAAGATTTGCTGACTGAGAGGAATTTTGCCTTCCGCTTAACAAACCTGGCGCCGGGTGCTGAAAGAGGTTGTTCAGCACAGAAACGGTACGGCGCCTTTGAAAATAGTCTTTTGTTCGTTGTCCGAATTCGGCGAAGGGAAAGTTGAGCAGCGCCTATCTAAATGAGTGGGAATTCCCTGCCTGTGAAGGCGAGGTATCTGTACCATGGCGGTGTGTGAAGTCTTAGCCCAAAAAAGGAGGCCCGCGAACAATAGACGTCCCTCTTCCCACAGTCTATGGAACGGGGAAGTTCTGATTAAGTCCTGATCAACACTTGACCCCCCGAAATTGGGGGAAGAGCAGGGGGTTCGGGGTTCTTACCCCCCCTCGAACCCCCACTGGATGTATCCCATATCACTCCATCAGAGATTCCTGAGAGGTTTCATTTTCATGGAGAACCCATACCTCGAATTGGATTGATTCCAGGAGATATTTCGGGATAAAGGTCTTGAAGATGAACAAGAGAAAGGGAGCTAAACAGCATGGAATGAAACGGGAGGTGAAGATGGCCACGCTATCAAGAGAATATTGGTATGTATAAACCAACTAGTCTATCCACATAGGAAAGGAGGAAAAAGTGTTAGCAAATATAAGCGCATTCTGGTTTCAGGTAATCAAGAGCCGGGCAGGACTGCTGATCCTGTTGTGCATATTGATAGCGATTCCGGCGGCGATCCTCGCCAGTAATGTGGAGATGACCTCCGCATATGACACCTACGTATCAAAGGACTCTCAGGGGTACAAAGACCTTAAGGCGTTCGACCAGTATTTTGCCGGCGATCAGCTAATGCTGATTATGCAGGCGGATAGTTATGACACATTGCTTTCTGATAGCAACTACGAGGCCCTAAAGAAGGTTGAGGCAGAGCTATCCACGCTGCCAAACGCCTTCAGTGTGTCCAGCCCCGCCTTCTTGGCAGAGTTCATGCGGCCTCAGATGCCGACGGGCACACCCACCCAAACAATAATTATCGATCCTACCACCGGGAAGCCGCGGTCCTCGTTTGCCAGCTTCTTCTTCCAAGGCCCGCAGGTCCCGATGCCGACCATGCGTTTGATTCTGACCTTCAAAGGAAACCTCCCGCTGCCGGATAAAGGCGCAATCGCTGACGAAATGCGCGCGGTTGCCGACAAAGCCGGATTCCAGGGTATCACTTCCACTGTTTCCGGGTCCTCCGTCGTCATGTGGTATATCGAAGAAAACCTGGGCAGCGCCCTGGGCGTGGTTATGATAATCGCTTTTGTACTGATGTTCCTCGTGCTGGCGTTCTTTTTCCGGATGCGAGGCTTTTTCGTTTGGCGGTGGTTGGCCCTCGCCGTGGTGGCCGTCGGCGTCATCTACACGATAGGGATTATGGGTCTCATCGATCTGAACATCGCCCTGGCTTCCATGGGCGTGTTCCCCATCTTGCTCGGTCTGGGTGTGGACTATGTGGTCCAATTTCATAACCGCTACGATGAGGAACTGAGAAAAGGCAAGACTGCAGATGAAGCAGGATTGGCAGCCTTCACCCATATCGGGCCGCCCATCATCATCGCCGTGATCGTCGGCTGTGTGGCCTTCACCACGTCTCTCTTCTCGCTGACCCCGATGGTGCAGGATTTCGGCAAGATGCTGATCATCGGTGTGCTCGTCCTTCTGATTGTAGCGCCTACCCTGCTCATGTCGGGTCTGTATCGACGGGATCGGAGCAAGCCGGCCCAAGCGGATGCAAAGATTGAAGTTGCTGTTATCGAAAAAGGTCTGGCGTGGCTTGCGCCCCTAGTCGTGAAACTCGCCATCCCCATCATTGTGATTGCCGTCGTATTGACCGGAATCGGCTGGGCTTATGATGAGAAGATCGAGAGTACGGCAGCCGCCCAGGACTTCGTCGCGGCAGACGTGCAGGCGGCCAAGGATCTCCAACTGCTGATCAATCTGGCCGGAGGAGCCTCAGCTTCGTATATGTTGATTGACGCTCCGGATATTACCGATCCGGCAATGCTGCAATGGATGATAGAGCGCAAGCAAGCTGCCCTGTCCAAGTATTCCAGGGTCGAAGGCAAAGGCATCATCGCCAATGCGACTTCCATCGCTGACCTGATCTCCCAATTCAACGGAGGGGAACTGCCGGAGACAGCCGATCAAGCCAAGGCCATCGTGAACAAAATCCCTGTACCCATGAAGGCCAATATGATTACCCCGGACCTCAAACATGCCAACATCACGGTCAGCCTGGCAACCTCCACCGTGGACACCTACCGGCAAGGAATGGAGCAGGTGTTAGCGATTTGGGGTGATAATCCCCCGCCTAACAATACCCAGTTCATTCCCTGGACCGGCGTGGTATTCCTGTCACCCAAACTCGCTAAAGACCTGGATGACAGCCGGGGCAAGATGGTCTATATTGGAATCATCCTGTGCCTTGCAGCCCTGCTGGTTCTCTTCAAACTCAACTGGAAGCGGGTGATCACTGCCGCCCTCCCTATCGGATTGATCCTCGGATGGTCGAGCGGTGTGACGTACTGGGAATCAAGGTCAACCCCATCATGGCTACCATGACCGCTCTGATCCTGGGCGTCGGCACGGAGTTCACCATTCTTCTGCTGATGCGCTACTACGAAGAGCGGGAGCAGGGGGAGACACCCATTGCGGCGATGCAGACTGCCATGACCAAGATCGGTCGAGCGATCATCATCTCCGGATTGATGGTGGTCATTGGCTTTGGCGCGTTGCTCTTTGCCACTGACTTCCCCCTCATCACCGATTTCGGCAAAGTCACCGTCATCGATATGGCCCTGTGCATCGTCAGCACTATCGTGGTGCTGCCAGCCATTGTGGTTACCTTCGATAACTGGCGTGAAGGGAAAGCGAGACAAGCAGCTAAAATAGAAGCCTAGTTTTGAGGGTGGGAATCCAAGTCCAGTGCTTGGATTCCCACCATTTCAGTTGGAAAACCTAGAAATGATTATCATAACAGAGTTTGCATCACTCAGGGATTTGATCAGAGATTCCCCAAATGGAACCCCTATCGGTTCATCCCTGCCGGGATTCACGAGTTTCCTAATACACCAACGGTGTAGGTATGTTTCGGTCCACGGACTAAGGAACCTCTGATCAAGTCCGTCGAAAAATAAATTCAGCGGAATTCCCTCAATAAAATAACGTCGAAGTGTGGGTTTTCCGTGGTTCCGCTCTCTGAATAACCCCTTTTCAGGGGGATTTCCAGGA
>JAQTRE010000092.1 GCA_028711995.1 Dehalococcoidia bacterium
TCGCGCAGCCACTCGGGAGATCCGAAGCCGGTGAAGAAAATGCGCATGATCACAGCAAATCCGGCAGCCTTGCTGGCGACGGAAAGATAAGCGGTAATCGGCGTTGGCGCGCCTTCGTAGACATCAGGAGCCCACATGTGAAAGGGCACAGCC
Organism: Dehalococcoidia bacterium; assembly: GCA_028711995.1. Lineage (NCBI taxonomy): Bacteria > Bacillati > Chloroflexota > Dehalococcoidia > Dehalococcoidia bacterium. Next base: position 154 of record JAQTRE010000092.1, read on the forward strand.
GATATCTTGAAGGCAAAACCGGCCGCGATAAGCACAAATCCGAGGAGAAGCGCCGGCTCCCGAATCCCGTTGGCGACGATGGAATCCTTGATGGCGTCCAGATGGGTGCTGGCGGTCAACCCGAAGACCAGCACCATGCCGTAGAGCAGGACGGCAGAAGCGATCGCGCCCAGCAAAATATACTTTATCCCCGACTCGGTGGACTTGCGATCCTTCAGGAAGGCAACCAGTGCGTACAGAGACATGCCGGAAAGCTCCAGGGCAAGGTAGATGGTGATCATTTCCTGGGCGGCTGCCAGAACCATCAGGCCCAGCGCCGAGAGAAGGATCAACGCATAGAACTCCCCCCTCAGATGCTCGATCCTGGTGCTGACATATTCCCACGAGGACAGGATCACCATCGCCGTCGCTCCGATGATCAGGACATTAAAGAACAGGGCAAACCGGTCGACGGCCAGCATGTTGTTCATCGCCGGACCGCCCTCGTTCCACAGATCGATGCTCAAGGCTAACGGCACGATCAGCCCCGCTGCGCTGAGCATCGCTACATGCCGTTTGTTCCGGACAAAGAGGTCCAGAAGAATCACCAGTACAGCCAGCACGGCCATGCTCAGTTCAGGCGATATCAGATGCCATTCCAAGACTTTCTCCTCATCACTATGCGAATTGACCTCATATTTACAACCCGATGGCCGATACGGTCGGCTCCAGCGCCACATCGATGACGTCCGTGAAGACCTGCGGGAAGATCCCGACGACCATGATCGCCAGCACCAGAGAGAACATCACCAAACGCTCTCTCTTATCTGCGTCCGGCAGGTGATCGAACTGGCTCATAGGCTCGCGGTAGAAGGTTCGCTCGATCATCCATAGAATATATCCGGCAGTCAGCACGATCCCCAGAATGCCGATGATGGTAAATATCTGGACAGCTGCAAACGCATTGCTGTCGAAGCTGCCGACGAATATCAGAAACTCGGCAGCGAAGCCGCTGGTTGTGGGCAAACCGAGCGACGCCAATCCGGCTATGCTGAACACTACCGCTGCTACCGGCATCTGCCGGGCAAGCCCTCCCAGCATGGGAAGCCTTCGCTCGTGGGTTTTATCGTAGACCACCCCGACCATCGCAAAGAGCAGCCCGGTGATCACACCATGGCTGAATAGTTGCAATGAGGCACCCGTGAGGCTCACCTCTTGAAGGGCAAAGATTCCCACCAACACATATCCCATGTGGCTCACCGAGCTGTAGGCGATCAGCCGCTTGAGGTCCGTCTGGCGCAGGGTGACCGCCGCGCCATAGATCACCCCGATGATCCCCAAAAGCACCAGCAACCAGGCATAGTCCTTGGCCACTTCCGGGAATATTCCCACCAGCCGGATCATTCCGTACCCGCCCATTTTGATGAGCACACCGGCCAGGATCACGCTGCCGGCAGTGGGTGCATCGGTGTGAGCATCCGGGAGCCATGTGTGGAACGGGAACATCGGCAGTTTGACCGCAAAGCAGAAGAAGATCAGGAAAAAGATGGTGGTTTGCATTCCGATACTGACCCCGGCAGACAGATCTCCCATCTGGGTCATGTCGAAAGTGCCCAGTTCGAAATAGGCCACCAAGATTCCCGCCAGCAACCCCGCGCTGCCGAGCAGGGTATAAAGCAGGTATTTGAAGGCAGAGTACTCTCTTCTGCCCAGCGGAGGTTTGGTTCCCCATATCGAAATCAGGAAATACATCGGGACCAGCTCGATTTCCCAGAAGATCAGGAACAATAAGAAGTCCTGGGCGGCAAACACGCCGAGGATGCTCAATTCCAGCAGCAAAAGCCATACGAAATGTTCCCGCACCCTATCGGTGATTTTCCACGAGATGAATATGCACAGGAAACCCAGGAATGCGGTCAGCAGGAACAGAGGCGCGCTCAAGCCGTCCACTCCGAGGAAGTATTCGGCGCGGATCGATTCGATCCAGGTGTAGCGCTCGATGAACTGGAGGCTCACCGATCGATCGAAGCTGGCGAACATGGCAATCGATAGCGCAAAGGCAAGGCCGGTGAAGATCGCCGCCAGGATTTTGATTCCCCTGTCGCTGATGCGCAACAAAGCAATCGCTATCGCGCCGAAGAGAACCGTTCCCAGTATGATCGAGAGGATGTTGATATCTTCCAAGTGCGACCAATCCTCCTATGAACTCACCAATGAAACCCGATCAGGATCACAGCCATGATCACCACCAACCCGAACCCCATCGCGATCCCGTATTCCTGCAGCCGGCCTGTTTCCAGCTTGCGCGCCAGGCCTCCAAAACTACGCCCCAGAGCGGCCGCTCCGTTCACGATGCCGTCGACGACAATCGTATCGAACCAGGCAAGAGCTCCGAAAACGCCCTTCATCAATACTCCCCTCACCAGTACATCTTCGTATAATTCATCGATGTAGTATTTGCGATACCACAGCGTGCGGACAGGTTTGAACAGTCTGCCGATGGCCTCGTTGGATATCCACTGCGCGCTGTAGATCGTATAAGCAGTGAAGATACCGGACAGCGCCACGATCAGCCCCAGGAGCGGCAACGCGTGCTCCGCGTCGAATTCGAATTGGGTGAACGGAGCAAAAAAGCCATGCCATTCCCCGCCGAGGAATTCGACTGCGCTTAGCGATCCGACGGTCCAGCCGCTTCCGATTGCCAGCACGCAGAGCACGACCATTGGCCATACCATCACTGCCGGGGATTCGTGCGGGTGAACCTCGTGGTGCGCACCTTCCCCAGCCTTTTCCGAGTGAGGCAACCCCAGCGGGTCTCCACCCCTGAACTCCCCATAGAAGGTCATAAAGACGGCGCGGAACATGTAAAACGCCGTCATGAAGACGGTGATCATGGCAAACCAGAAGAACCACGGGGTGTTCTCCCAGGCATAGAACAGGATGCCGTCCTTGCTCCAGAATCCTGCCAGCGGCCAGATGCCGGCCAGAGCCAGCGACCCGACCAGAAAGACCGCGAAGGTCCAGGGCTGATGCCGGCGCAAGCCGCCCATCAAGCGCATGTCGAATGTTCCGGTGGCGTGATTCACGCTTCCCGAGGCAAGGAACAGCATCGACTTGAAGAAGGCGTGCGTAAACAGGTGGAACATGCCGATGGCAAAACCGATCTCCATCAGATGAGCGGCTTCTGCGGGATCATGAGCGTTGGCCGCGCCATAAGCTACTGTTCCCAATCCCAACATCATGTATCCCAGTTGACTCACGGTGGAATAGGCCAGCACTCGCTTGATATCGTACATCACCATGCCCATCGTGGCAGAGAAGATCGCGGTGAATCCGCCAATGCCAGCAACCACCAGCGCTGCGGTCTCCCCATCGGGCATGGCAAAGAGAGGAAATACCCGCGCGATCAGATACACGCCGGCACAGACCATCGTCGAGGAATGGATTAAGGCGCTGACCGGCGTTGGGCCTTCCATGGCGTCGGGCAACCACACGTGGAGCGGGAACTGGCCGGATTTGCCTGCGGCTCCGGCGAAGATGCCCAGCAGAATCCAGGTAAATGCGCCCGTGGTCAGGAAGCCGCCGATGATCGCTGCATGGGCCACCTCGGGAAGGTGCTGGATATTGAACACGTTGTATCCCATGCTGACAGCGGTGTCATTCATTCCGTGGTAGATCCCTACCAGCGCCAGAACCAGCCCGATATCGGCCAGCCGCGTGACGATAAAGGCCTTCTTGGCAGCAGTCGCGGCGGAAGGACGGTGATACCAGAATCCAATCAAGAGGTAAGAGCACAGTCCCACCAGCTCCCAGCAAACAAAGGTGAACAGCAAGTTCCCGGATAGCGCTACCCCCAGCATGGCAGCGGTAAAGAGCGGCATCCAGGTGAAAAAGCGCATGTAACCGTGATCGCCCTTCATGTACCCCTGCGAATAGATCTGGATCATCAGGCTGCAGATACTGACCACCAGCACCATGATGGCCGAGAGTTTATCCACCAGCAAACCGATCTCGACATCGAAATTCTGCCCGATGGAGAGCCAGTGGGTATTGATCTGTTTGGGGAATTCCTGGGTGCCTTCGCTGGCCACCGAGGCAACTGTCCAGATGGAAAGTCCCAGCGATCCGGCGATACAAGCGATAGTGATATAGCCGGAATATCGGGCGTGCTTCTCCTTCGCCAGCGGCCTCATTATCAGGCCGTTGAGCAGAAACGCCATGACCGGCAAGAAAATGATTAACCAGACGGCGCTATCAGGTATCATCTATATCTTTCTCAAAGGGCAACCACAAGAGTTGCCCCTACTATCCTTTCATCGAATCGGCTTCCTGGACATCCACGGTCTCGCGATTCTTGTAGAGCGCAATCACGATAGCCAGCCCCACGGCAGCCTCGGCCGCAGCCACAACGATGACAAACAGCGCAAAGACATGCCCGGTCAGAACCACCTTGTCCGGCACCAGATATCGTGAGAACGCCACCACCGCGATGTTGACCGCATTGAGCATGATCTCAATACACATCAGAACCCCGATGGCGTTGCGCTTGGAAAGCGCCCCAAAGAGGCCGATGGAGAACAATATGGCCGATAGAACCAGATAATGATTCAGTCCAACGTCCATGTTTACTTATCCCTCATCAGTGCGATGGCTCCCAGAACGGCAGCCAGGATCAGCGTCGCCGCTATCTCGAACGGAAGCAGGAATCCTACATCCTCATTGAATATGGCGTCGGCGATAGGTCCTGTAGTGGGTTCGTTTTCGGCTACGAGATTCACCGCATCGATCTGCGAGGCGTTGATAGAAGGCCAGGTGGTATCGACGAATCCAAAGATCAGCAATCCCATCAAACAGGCACATGTGACCAAAGCCAGAGGCCAGGCCCGGCTGAAAGGATTGCCGCTCCTGACTTGTTTGGTCAGCATCACGGCGAAGATGATCAGCACCGAAATGGCGCCCATGTAAACCAGCACTTGCGCTACCGCCAGGAAGTCGGCGCTCAGGCTGGCATAGATCCCGGCGACGGTGAAGAAGCACAGCACCAGCATCAATGCCGCCCGGAACAGGTTGCGTAGAGCCACCACCCCGATGGCAGCGATCACGCCCACAATGGCGAAAATCCAGAAAGCAATATCAACACCCATCTCTAAAAAGGCCTCTTATGCTTGCGATAGATCAAGAGCGTCTGCTCGGGCAAGCCCTCCTCCAGTTCCGGCTTGAGGTAGGCGCTTCTCTCCTTTTCCGGCGAAGACATATCCGCCGCATGGACAAAGAACTCTTCCCGCCGGTACCTGGAGCGCTCGTAGCTGCGGCCAAAGAAGAGCGCGTTGGATGGGCACGCGTCGATGCAGAGTCCGCAAAAGATGCAGAGCCCTTCATCGCAATCGAACCGATCCACCACTTTCTTATTATCGGCTCCTCTGGAGATTTTGATCTGGATAACGCCGTGAGGACAGGCCAGGGAACAAGCGGTGCATGCAGTACACGCTACCGGATCCCAGACCAACTCCTGCCCTCGGGTTCGTTTGGAGACGGTGAGCCGCTGCTCCGGATATTGTTCCGTGATGCGCTTGCGTGTGGCGTGCTTGAGCGTGACCAGAAGTCCCCGCATCAAGCCGATCCCCACAGGAAGGGCAAATCGCTGCCCTTCTCCGAATTTGAACATAGCCGCCCATCCGGTCAGCAGGATAACCGAGATAGCGATATTCACCGGGACCAGCCACCACCCAACCGGGTTCCAGTAAATGGTCTCAATGGCCACAACCAGCAGATTGACCAGCGAAAGGGGCAGCATGTATTTCCAGGCGAAGGCCATCAACTGGTCGATCCGAACGCGAGGCCAGGTCATTCGGGTCCACACGATAAAGGAAAAGACGCCAAAGAGCTTGAAGAAGAACCACATGAACGGAGGCAATATCGGTCCTTTCCAGCCGCCCAGGAACAGGGTGACGATGATCGCCGACTGGATGATGGCGCCGGCATATTCCCCCAGGTAGAACATGGCAAACTTCATCCCGGAGTACTCGATGTGATATCCGGCGACGATTTCCGAATCGGCTTCCAGCAGATCGAAAGGCGTCCGCTGCAGTTCGGCCAGCGCGCAGATGAAGTAGAAGATGAAGCTGATCGGCAACAGGAGCGCAAACGGCACCGATTGCGCCATAACTATCCCCTGCAAGGAGAGCGTGCCGGTGACCATTACCACAGCCACTACCGCCAGAGCCATCGGCATCTCATAGCTGATCATCATGGCCACGCTTCTCATCGCGCCGATGGTGGCATACTTGTTGTTCGACCCGTATCCGGCCATGAAAACGGCAATGGTCTCAATGGAGCCGACCGCTACCAGGAACAGCAATCCGACATTCAGATCAGGGATGAGTCCCACCCCGTTCTGAATGGGAATGACGGCGAACATCAGCAGAACGGGGAAGAAGATAAGGATCGGGGCGATGAAGTGAACCACCTTGTCGGCGGTTGTGGGAACCACGTCCTCCTTCATCATGATCTTGATAGCGTCGGCCACCGGTTGCAGGAGACCGAACGGACCGGCGCGATTCGGCCCCATTCTCAGTTGAAACGGCCCCATGAATCGGCGCTCAAACCAGATGAAAGACATCACCAGCAAGAGCGCACCGGCGATGATGCCTACACCAAAGACCACCCAATGCGCCCAGAAATTGTGGAAGGGCCAATCCGAGGAAACCGGACTATCCAGCCACCAAGAGGCGGGTGAGACTGTTTGAGGGGCTTCGGGCAGAGTTATCATTATCGATCTACACTCGCCAGACAGATATCGATGCTTCCAAAGGTGACGATCAGATCGGCGATCTTGCTGCCGACCACGATATCGCGCAGCACACCCAAATTGATGAAGTCCGGTGCGCGAACGTGCCAGCGATACGGCTTGGCCGAGCCGTCGCTGACCAGATAGAACCCCATCTCGCCCTTGGGCGCTTCGATCGCGGCGTAAACCTCTCCCTTCGGCGGGCGCAACACCTTGGGAGTCCTGGCCCTTATCGACGAGATCGGGGAAAGGTCCTTCATCTTTGCCAGCGCCTGCCTGACGATCCGATGGCTTTGCATGACCTCTGCCATGCGGACCCGATAGCGATCATAGTTGTCGCCATTTTGGCCCACGATCACATCGAAGTTCAGGCGATCATAGAACGAATAGGAATTGTCTCGCCTCAGGTCCCAGTCCACCCCGCTGGCGCGCAGGCACGGTCCGCTCATCGAGGCGTTGATGGCTTGCCGGGCAGAGATCACGCCGGTCCCCATGGTTCGGGCCTGCAAGATTTCATTGCCCTTCAGCAGGTCTTCAAACTCCTGAAAATAGCCGGGGAAGTCATCGAGAAACTTCTCCAGCGCCGGAACAAATTCCGACGGCACGTCCTGGCTCACTCCGCCGATCCGCATGTAGTTGTAAAGCAGCCGCTGGCCGCAAGCCATCTCAAAGAGGTCAACGAGTTTTTCCCGTTCCCGCCACATCAGCAAGAGCGGCGTCATCATTGCGCCCAGATCGTTGAGGAAGAATCCTACCGCGATCAGGTGATTGACCATGCGCTGCAGCTCGCACATGATCACCCGGAGGTATTCCGCCCGCTCCGGAACTTCGATCCCCATCAGCTTCTCCACGCTGAGGCAATACCCGAAATTGCCTGCCATGGAGGAAACATAATCCAGCCGGTCCGTAAACGGGGTGTTCTGGGTATAGTTGCGGCCTTCGGCCAGCTTCTCTATTCCCCGGTGAAGATAGCCGAACATCGGCTCCATTTCCCGGACCACTTCTCCGTCCAAAGTCACCCGCATGCGGAAAACGCCATGCGTCGAGGGATGGTGGGGCCCCATATTCACAGTGACCAGTTCAGTCTTCAGCGGCATATCGCTTAAGCCTTCGGCTTGCCAAAGTCCTTTCTGAGCGGATACCCTTCAAATCCGTCCCAGAGGACGATCCGCTTTAAATTGGGATGCCCGGCAAACCGGATTCCCATCAGATCGAATATCTCCCGCTCCTGCAATTCAGCTCCCCGCCATAAGGGGGTGATCGAGAATATCTCTGGGTTTTCCCGATCCGAAATACGCGCCTTAACGCACAAGGTGTGCTTCATCGTTAGCGACGTGAGGTGGTAAACGATCTCAAAGTGGTCAGCGTTGTCTACCGCCGTGACGCCGTTGAGATAGTTGAAATCGAAATCCGGCGACTCCTTGAGGAAACGCATCACCTCGACCATTTTCCCTGATGCAATGACGATTATGGCTTCGTTGCTCTCGATAACGGCATCGGGTACCTGCCCTGTGATTCGGGCGGCCATCTCATTCCCGTCCAGAGCCTTAAGCTTCACTGGTCAACCTCGGCACGTGGATATTTCCCTTGAGATAGCCCTGTTGTTGGATCTTCTCGTGGAGCTTGATGAGGCCATGATAGAGTCCCTCCGGCCTCGGCGGGCATCCCGGGACATAGATATCCACCGGGATGATCCGGTTTACGCCCGGCACCACGCTGTAGGATTGGGCAAATGTGCCTCCGCTGATGGCACAGGATCCCATCGCCAACACCCATTTCGGTTCGGCCATCTGGTCGTAAAGCCGACGCAAAGCGGGCGCCATCTTCCATGTAAGGGTGCCGGAGACAATGATCATATCCGCCTGGCGCGGCGAGGGCCGCATAACTTCCATTCCGAATCGGGCCATATCCCACCGGCTGCCGGCAGCCGCCATCATTTCAAAAGCGCAGCACGCCAGGCCAAAGAACATCGGCCACAACGAACGCTTGCGCGCCCAGCCCAGGACGGTATCGGCTCTGGACAGCAGGATATTGCCGTGATCGACTCCCGAGAGCCACGCATCAGGATCAGGAATCGGATCCTTGGAACAAGCGATAAGGTCATTAATGGCCAATCCCTCGGCCAGGTCGATGTCCTCACTCGAATAGGGAAGTATCAGACGATCGGTATCGGACATGCTATTTCCACTCCAGCGCTTTCTTTCTCCAGGCATATAGGAATCCGATCAGCAAAATTGAGATAAAAATGATCACCCCCACAAGTCCGTAAACCTTGGCTGAACGGCTCAGTGCCAGGAAATGCGCCGCCCAGGGAAATAAGAACAAAGCCATGATATCCAGGACAACAAATAGAATGGCGAAAGTATAATAGTGGAAGTTGAACTGCGTCCAGGCATCGCCCAGCGGTTTCATGCCGCACTCATAGGTCTCTTGCTTTGTGTGACTGGGGTGTTGCGGAATAACGCCGCAGTGTCTGAGAACAAGAGGAAGCGCGATAAGCAAAAACGGAAATATCAACGCCAGGACCACGAACAGACCCAGAGTGCCAAGGTTATCCGTCATGATGATCTTCCTTTGATCTATTCGAATTCCCGCATCGAATGATGCCGCCCTGAAGTTCTGGTGCGCATGGCAGACGTAACTTCCCTGACCCCCGGGGTTTCACGAACCACCCGGATAATTCTCTCTGCTTCTGCTGCCGAATCCGGTTTCCCCTCGATAGTGACCATATCCCCATCGGCCTTGATCTCCACTTCAATATCTTCGATCCCTTTGTTGGCCGCAATCCGGGCTCTGATTTCGGAGGAGAGGGCCAAGTTACTCATCATTTTCTGGGATTCAGGCGTTGTGTGAAATCTTTCCCTGGCGGCTGTAACCACCAGATCACTTGCCGTGGTCACTCCAATCCGCTCCAGATTAATCACCAGATCGTATAACGAGGGGTCCTGCCAATCAATGCCGTAGAGCGATTTCGCCCACTGACCCCTATCTTCATCCACCTTTTTGATGAACTTGAGCGCCTTCTCCCTGTCGCAAGAATATTGATCCACGGCTGCTTTGATGCGGAACTCCATGTCTGCGATCACCCTTACCCGGAGGACATGAGGGATTTCCCCGATCAACATGTTACCCCCTTGTCCGTGATAGACGACATTATCTTTCTTGACCTCTTTGCACAGGGCGGCGCGCATGTAAGCGATATACTGGATTCTTTTCAGGCTCACCCGTTGGAAAAGGCCTGGTTTGCTCTCGCCGGCGGCGGCCAACTCCTCCTTTCCGATCCCGAACTCGCTGGCGGCCGTTGCCAGCAACTCCTCTCTGGAGAAACTCCGATAGCCGAGTTGATCGGCAACGCGTTTTGCCAGCTCTTTCCCGCCACCGGATGTTCCCCTGGATATGGTGATGATGGTCACGCTGTCCTCCTATGGTAAGGGATGTCCCCCGTTGTTAGCACCATTAATTGTCTGACAGGTCTTTGGGGCTACTATTGTACCGGAACAAGCGCTGCTTCTCCAACAAGTATTGTTGGATCATGTTATTGAATGTTCTTCCGGATTCTCACTCCTGTCCTCATTATCAGCATCAGGGTCATATCCGCGCGTAAATGGCAAGAGAGTATTGATGCGTTGTAATAATACTAAAAGTTCGTCTGAGATAATGATATTCGTATAATTACTTAATTCGTGGAACGAAACATACCTATAGCCTTGGTGTATCAAGAAACTCGGAGATTCCGGCAGGGATGAACCGATAGGGGTTCCCTTGAAGGTGGGAATCCAAGCACCGGGCTTGGATTCCCACCTTCAAGGCTAGGATTCCAGCTTGGCTGCTTCTCTATATCTCCGTTCACGCCAATAATCGAACGTAACCACAATAGTCGGCAGCACTATTATCGTGCTGACGATACAAAGGGCCCCATGTCGATGACGGTGACCTTGCCGAAATTGGTAATCAGGGGGAAGTCACGGGCAAACGTCAATGCGCCGCAGCCATAGGTGTCTCTCCCCGATCCTGCTCTTCGTAGTAGCGCATCAGTAGCAGAATGGTGAACTCCGTGCCGATGCCGAGAATCAGAGCGGTCATGGTCGCCATGATGGGATTGACCTTGACATCCATCAGATACATAATGCCGCTCGACCATCCGAGGATCAATCCGATGGGGATGGCAGCAGTGAGAACCCTCTTCCAGTTGAGGCGGAATAGAACCAGCAGGGCCGCGAGACAGAGGCTGATCCCAATATAGACCATCTTGTCGCGGCTGTCATCCATGTCCTTGGCGAGCTTGGGTGAGATGGCCACCACGCCGGTAAATTGAATTAAGGAATCTCTGATTAAGTCCCGAATCATGCGATAATAATGGCAGATCAACTCAAGGAGACCTGCCGTGATAAATGGACCCACATTTGCCAGCCTGGCCTATGACAATAAGAAGAAGAGGACTCGT